>NZ_JAOCFS010000035.1:0-25957 GCF_029842105.1 Empedobacter sp. GD03797 | reverse complement strand
TGCAGCATCAGGAACTAAATTATCAACATAAATACTTGTAGTTCCAAAAGTAGCTGTAATACCTCCTTTATAAACTTTCAGCCCATTAGCATCAACACCAATTGAAGCACCATCTTTTTGATGTAAATCAAAACCAGCCTCAACCTCATTAGATTCAGATTTTCGAACCGCACCTAATTTTACATCTTTATTTTCGTCAGCTTCGATGCCATCTATTGTATCTACTTTACCGAAATCAGTTGCATTTCGTTTTGCTGACTTCCCTTCATCATCAATAACAACAACATACGGATGACTTTCTACTGTTGCATCTTCTGTTGGAATCACAACATAATCAAGATCATTAACTCCTAATTTATTTTGCCACGAAGTTACATTTTGTGGTGTTAATGAAGTCGCATCATTAGTAGCATATTCGTTGTGTGTATGTTCTGTCTCAGCTTTACCGTCAATCAAATCACCAAGCCCTTTAATTGATCCAATTGGTAATGTATCTGACTTATGCCAAAAAGAAGCCCACGTAGACCAAAATTGTTGTTGATTTGGTTTTAAACCTGTTTTAAACCAATTATTAATTGTATTTCTATCAGTAATTTGTGTATTATTATCTAAAGCCATAATATTAACCTTTATACATTATTTTCGCCAATACATAAAAAGGCGGTCTATTTTCGTGTGCTTGACTACCTCCGACTTCATTTGTTTCAAAAGTATGTGAGTGATTTCCTGATCGACTTGTAGTTCCGTTATAATCTTGACCATTAGAACCACGGTTGAAATTATTATTTCCACCATAAGTTACCGCTGTATAACTATGTGCATGTTCTCCATCTGTTGAAGTACTACCACTATGTTTATGTTTTGGCATTTGATCGGTTGTTAACGTTACTTCTTTTGCACCGCCTGTATTTCCAATTGTTTTATAATCTGCATTTTCAGGATCATAACCTACGATAAACATTCCTCGAAGGTCGGGTGTTCCATTCGTTCCGTCGCATAATTGATAACCAGCAGGTATATCTTCAATCTTTCCGTAATAATCCAATACAATACAACCTACAGGCATCAATCGTTTTTGAATTTCTTTGATTGACATTGGTCGGTGAAAGTCAGTCCAATTGTAATTTGTCGTTTGTACGCTTGATCCGAAAGTTGCAAATCGAGTTCTATAAACGATTTTATTCTCACCATTTTCGAAGTTTTTAGCTTTCGTTTCTTCCTTTACGATAACTGTTGCTCCAGCTTGACCACCTCTAAACTCTAAAACTTCGCCATCAATGTAAACTATACCATTCGCAACTGTAGTTCCTACAACCTCGCAACCTTTTACAATTGCTAAAGGCGCAATGATATTACCCAATGAATTGAATATGTCATACGCATTTTGCATAGCGTTTAACGTATCGGTTTCGAGAGGAAAACCTCCTGTTTGTTGTACATTTATTTTATTCATCTTATCTTAAATTGATAATATTAAATCGTGTTGCTTCTAATTTGTAAAATTTAACCTGTGCTTCAACATCATAGATGTCTGCACTTACGCCATTCATATCGACCGTAAAATCGAAACTATCATCGCCATAATCGGAACTTGGACGAATGAAAAGAGTTCCTAAATATTTTGGTTTTTTTTCACCTTCTGTATAGATGTATTTTCGTTCAAATCGATCTCCCTCAACTATTTTGATACGTCGTTCCGAAATATCAAAACGATCATTCAAAGCAGCTTCTAAATAACATACCTGCCAATTGTGATCTAACTTATAATGATCATCATTTCGTTTGACTAAAAAATTATAATGAATGCTAACTACTGGAGCTATTGCCGAACGTAAATAAGCGATGATTCGAGGTTGCCTCATAAAAGTAGGCAACAGTAAAACCACGAGCTTATTAAAATCAATGTTAAACTTCATAGCGTATATCGTTATAATTTTCGATTGTGAAATAGCCACTTTCAGGTATTCGACGAACGTCGATTGTTGTCCAATCGCCGTAGTTATTAGTTGTAGCATTAATCCAACATGATTGAGCTAAATCAACCGAAACGAGATTAACACCTGTAACCGCTTCCAATTTATTTGCTAAGTCTTGTATGCGCAATTCGCCATTAAATGGCAACTCTTTCATAAATTCCTGTAAGGCTTCTTGTATTGGATATTTCGCCGAAGTAATATCCATCCCGTTGGCGTTGATGACTAACGGATCACGAAACACCCTGATATTTAATTTTAATCTGTCGGGCAAATAATTGATGATTCGATACGGAACTCCTGCACCTTTTACTCGCTTTGTATATTCGTAAATAGCCTCAATCTTATCAGCTTCCAACGGCGATAAAATATTATCTTTTTCGGTCGCGATTTTGATAATAACTTCACGTCCTGTTGAACTTTCGTTAACAGCGCAATATTTAATTATTTTTGAAGCTTCGATTTCTTCATCAGCTGCATTTGTATTGTCAAACAAATCCTTTTCTTTGATTAATTCAAAACCATATTGAAAATTCAAGTATAAACTTTGAATCCAAGGTAAACGATGAGTTTTTTGCGTTGATATTTTGGTGTCAATTTCGGAACGATGTAAAGTAAATAATTGCGCAATTTGTTCAACTGAATACGCCATGATGTACAACATCATTCGCCAAGTAGATGTTTTGGATGTAGAAGTCAAACCTTCTAAACTTTGATTGGCTTCTTTTGCCAAAATCATTTCTCTTTGATAATTTTCTACACTCATAATTTATTGTACTACAAAATCTACTTCAATAGCCCAGTAATCAATACCGCTTGGCGTTTCTATTTCTTTCTCAATCGTTGTTATTCCTGTTGCAGGTTTTAATCCTTTGTTTTGGAAATATTCAGCGATTAGCCTTTGTCCGAAATCTGTATTTTCAGGAACTTGCAAAACTGTTCCAACCTCCAAATCGTCCGTTAAACTAATATCATTCGCAATTGCCAACGACATTGCTCCGATAGGCGTTCCAAATAGATAAATGGAAATATCTAAAAGCGTTTGGTTATGTAGGATTTTGATTTGCATGTTTCGTTTGTTTTTCAAGTTCTGCAATACGTTTTCGCAACTCGATATTTTCAGTTTTTAGCATTTTGATTTTTCGATTTAACATTGAAATTTCTTCTTTCAAAATCTTCTCTTTTGATTGCATCAATGCTTCATATTCTTGATACCTATCTTCATATCGTTGTTTCAAATCGTCTAAGATGTCTTTATAATGATTGGATAGTTTTACGTCATTATCAATTTTAGAAGCTTGTACACTTTCTAAAACTGCTGATACTTCAGCATTAAATTTTCTTCGTTCTAAAAACCAAAAAACTAAACCTCCCGCACCCAATAAGTATCCTAAAATCGTTACGAATATTTGTGTCCAATCCATTAAATTGTAATTTGTGTATTTTCAATACCGTTTGTTGTGTCAATAGTAGGATTCGAGTAATTGTCGTATTCTAATTGTATTCTTAAATCTCTTTCAAATTTGTAAGGAGAAATGTTTGTTTTGATGTAATTTATTGCACCAAATCCAACTTGAGGAAATTCTTTAAATTCTCCTTTCTGAGCGATGAAAATATCTTCGATATGTTGTTGATCACTTTCATCGATCACAAAGTCACCATTTCCAATTTCTAAATCTTGAGAATCTGTACGTTTTAAATCTTTCATTACTCTATTTTTCCTTGTCCTGTAAAAGCTCCTTGGTTCGATGTTCCTGTAATTTGAATGACTGATGACATTAGATAATCTTTAATTGCTTGCATCAATTTTTCAGCATAAATACGTTTACTTTCTTCGTAATTTTCTGACTGAATCATTTCGTCTTGAATCGAAATAATATCCTGTACTAATTGTTCGTCATTTAAAGCCATTAGAATAAAAGTTTATCAATTTGTTGATTTAAAGATTTGTATTTTTGTTTATTCAAATCAATGAATTTACCAGCTCCACTTGGCGTCTGAATTATTGCATTTTCGAGAGTAGAAAACAAATCGTTTAAAACAGTTTTAAGATTGGTTTCAGCATTTAATATTCTGAATTTTCCATCTTTCATTTCAAAGATTTGTTTATCCATTTTGATAACAATTCGGTCTATTTCTGAGTATTTCAATACAAATAAATCATCCGTATCATTCAATCGTCCATAAATGATTTTAGAACCTATCTTTGGATAAATAGTAATTTTAGAATCTAAATCTGCATCAATTGCATTTAATCGAATATCATCAATACCATCAGCCGTTGTACATGTTGTTTCTGATACTTCTGTTACCGTTTGCATCATTATTGGAAATCGTCGAACTCCTTTTTTATTTGCACCTTTTACCGCTTTTTCAAATAATTCTTCAAATTCCATAATTACAACTTATAACTAATTTTTAAGGCTCTTTGAATACCTTCAGAACCGCTCACATCTATTGTAACGCTTTCAACAAAGTATCGTCCATCTTGATGTCTATCCTCATAATACGGACGTACTACATCAACAGCATCACCTTCTTTGATTAATGGATAACACCACGTGTTTATCGTTCCATCAAATCCATCAAAAACTTTGGCTTTATAAAAATTTTCGATAAAAGATTTTAACTCTGCTTTTGTTAGACCAGGACGACTTATTGTTAATTCGTTTTCTCCTTTTTCTCCGAAAGAATGCTGAATAGTTGAACCGTCTTTCTGATCAGATTTTACAGTTAAATAAAGCTGTTTAGCATCTTTTCGTTCGAACTTAATATCAGAGCCTCGGCGTATGTTTTGCGAAAAATTAAGAGAGTGAACTTTGCGAGGTTTAAAATCTAACATCATCCCAACGTTTAATTTTCCATCATTACTAAACCATGCACGGATAAATCCTTTTTCTTTCAATTCAGATAAAACTTCGTAAGGCGTAGCATCTTCTATTTTCCATTTTCCAACAAAATAATTTGCATCATATACAACCTCATATTTTGAAGGAATAACAGCTTTCAAAATATCTTTTACACTTCCTGTTTTAAAATATCCTGAATAACGTTTCGCCGATTTTAGCATAAACATTTCGTCTTGACATTCTATTACAAGCGGAGCATCAGCACCTATTTTAGTTACATAACCGACAAACTCTTTTGAATAATGACCGTCATAACCGAAAGAAATTTCGACTTTATCTTTTCGCTTAATAAAATCTAAAATCGATTTTCCGTGTAAATCAACTGCGTTTCCGTTTTCATCAACCGCATTTCGATATTCACGAGGTAAAATGATTTTAGCTGTATTTATCAAAGTTTGAACGCTTCGTTCTATTTGGATAGATTGACAACGATAAAACTCAACTCGTTTACCGATTTTGATTTTAAGATTAATATTGTAATACAAATAATTCATAATCAAAAAACTGTTCCGTCTTCTTGAAATACTTCTACTGATCCGAAATCAAATTTCACATCGGGTTTACCAAGCGTAAATGCAACTGATTTTATAGAACTTGCACTAATACTAAATTGTATAGTATCTTGAAAACCTTCAAGCGGTGAAAATTCAATCGATTTAAAATAAATTGCATCAATATTTTTCTCATCGAATTGTAAACCTTCAACTGCAATTATTGTATTTTTCGACCATAAAGTATTTAATCGCTCAATTTCAGCATTTGGATAAACACGCTCATCTAAATCAATCAATAATCCTTTAATTTCAATATTCCATGGTTTAGTTCCCCAACGCTCAATTACGACAGGATCATCATCATTAACCTCTGTTTCTATCAAAGACTTTTCTTGTGAAAAAGTCATCATTAGTGGCGGTGCAAAAATATTACCCCAAGCACCAGTTAAAACCGTTGAAAACTCAAGACTTTCAGTGTAACGCTTTCCATCCTTTTCTGTAAAATCGATTTCAAAAGCTACTTTTTCAAAATCAGAATAACGAGCAGGATAAAAATCTAAACTATAATCATTAGTTTGTTGTTCATTGATTTTTACTTTATCAATCATAGAAACTACTCCAAAAGCAGCTGCATAACGAGCGGAAAGGTTTATTTGAGTTTTCTTCATTTCTATTCTATTTCTTTTTTACTCAAAGACAAAATGCCTTTATCTGCTAACCATTTCACTTGTGCCCATTTTATCGCCCAAGTATCATCATCCAATTGTTCAGGAAATGGTATGTGTAGAAAATGAGAGATATAAGCATTGATTTTAAAAATTTGATCATACCCATCATCTTCTATCAGTCCTGTACAATCGGTTAATACTTTTCCACTTTAGCAGTTCCCAATGGCATGATCTCAGCAATACCAGCTACAGCAGATAAAAACAATAAATCATCTGATTTAACCAAATCTTTATCTGTAAGCAAGGATTGATTAATCAAGATTTCTTGTGCTTTAGTTGGATTAACATTAGCAAATTTTAAATATTCACCAATGGTTGTTCTACTTGGAACTTTTGCAATTACTTGAACTTCGTTATCATTAGAATCTACTAATGTTAATCGACGTAAATTATTTTCTCCACCTGCTTTTTCAATTTGTTCAGGTGTTAATTCTTTTTGATTTTTTGACATTTTAAAATGTATTTAAAAAGGGTTTAAAACTATGCTTTCATGTTAAGGTCTACTTTCAAAGCAAATAATGGATAATCCATTTTAAGCCCCATTTCGCCTGTAACTTCTCGACCTTCTTTTGTAAATTTTACCAAAAGACGATCTACTACAAGTAAATTGTATTCGTTTGTAAAAGAGACAATCAAATAAAATGGTTTGATGTCTAAAATACTTCTACCAATCATTGCAGTTTCTAATGGTGTAATATCGTGCATCATTACTCCCATAGAAGCGTTAGGCGTTCTTTTACCTGTACTCCAAGAGGTTGCTTCTGATGAACCAAGCGTCCAATTTAATTGATGTTCTTGCTCATTTCCGTATGTTAATGATGTTACTTCAATATCAACACCGTTGATGTTACACTTTACATCAACACTATCGTATGACTTTCCGTTTCGTGTAATTTTTGCCATTATAAACTATTTTTAATGTTAATAGTTCCTGTAATTTCTCCAAGTGTTCCCATTGGTACAATCTTGTAACTTACAAGCAATTCTTTTTTTACGAGTAAATCACTATCAGGGTCAATTGTTGTTTTTCCAAGTGAAAGCTCATTTGCATTTTGCATTTCATCAAAAACATCATCGCCAATTTGTTCTAAAGAAACTAAAGCACGAGTTAATAATTTACCTTCTTCATCAACTGGATAAGTCTTTTTGATTTTAGGTAAATAAACTGATCGTAATTGTCGAATTGCATCATCCATTACACGTCCATAAGCAATTGTATGCTCATTCATATTGCCTTCTTGGTCAACAATAATTGGAGCGCAAACATGATCGTTATTGATACGAATTCCCGCTAATCCTGCGTAAGACAAACCGAAAATATATCCTTTATCTTCAAAAGTCTGAAGCTGTGAATAGATTTCTGAATTCTTTTTATGGTTCGATAAACCCGCAATCATCCAAGCGTCTTTTGTTGAATCGTTCAAATCAAATGCTTCATTGTCTCCAATGTTTTGCGCAATAGTTGCAGACGAGCAAACTCCTAAAATAGTTCCGACATCAGCAAAATTTTGTGCTAAACCTGTTTTAGAATCTGCATATTTCCAATCTTGACCAATTACAATTGAAACTTTTGTAGCTTCTACGTTTTCGATTGCTCGTAAATTCTCCACAACATTCGAATTTCCGTCCAATCCATAACCTTCTAAAAAGATTTGACAAGGCATATTTTGCTCAAATGCCCAAACTGCTAATGCTTGTGCCAATGGAATTGCTTCAATAACATCGGTTGGCATTCCGTCAACAACTGCTGGTGCTTCTGTAGGATTAAGAGCAAATGCAATTTGACGAATTTCATAATCTGCATAAGCCAATAATGTTTTTACGCTTTCAGATTGAACTAACGTTTTAAGGTTTGATGATTGCTCAACTAACATAAAATGTAATTCAGTACCTGCGCCAGCCATTCTGTAGAACTCCGAAATATGACGGTAAACATTAACATTATTTGTTTTGTCAAAATCTGCATCTAAACCATATTGGTCTAAATCTTCAACATTGTAAATGGTTACAGGTGTATTGAACCCTAAACCTGCCAATACAACCGATGCAATAACTAATCCTGAAACAGCACGTTCGTTATTGGTACGATTTGCACCAACTTTTCCTTTTTTAGTAGTAACTCCATTAAGATTGCTCATTTGCTTTATCTTTTGAATCTTCCTTTACTTCTTGTTTTTCAGACGCTTTATCATCACGTTTGAATGAAGTCAATTTTTGACCTTTATTTAAACTCAGTTCAGCAAGATTTTTTGAACTGAAGAACTCTCCTGATGGGTTTGCCCAAAGCTCATCATGTGAGCTTTGAGAAAATATTTTTTTGGCTTGATCTTGTAATTTCATAGTTAAGCTTTTGTAGTTACTAATGCAGCCATTGCACGGTCTTTTTTAGGTGCTACTAAATAATAGTGTCTAAAATTGACTGCTGATGATTGAGTTTGTGTATCAGGTTCATCGAAGTACATTTTCGTTTTACCTTCTGCTCTGAACATATCAGGTGCATAAAATGCAATAGACGCTTTACTGTGAGTAGCATCGTCATAAACAGCTCCGTAACTTGCTTTTGTAGTTCCTGCATAAAAAGGATTGTTTCCGTACGAATACACTTTGAAACCATATAACAACGGCAATAATTGACCAGTAGCTACATTGACATAATTTTTATACAGGTTTGTATCTTCTTTCAGAATATCAAATAAATGCGAATCGTCTAAAACTAAAATTCGTTTACCATCATTTGGTACACCTGCATCAGTCATTGCTTTTGCCAAATCAATAATATCTTTCAAAGTCGCAACTTTTTTTCCAGCTTCTGTTGCACCAGACGTTCCAATTACAGGTGTATCGATTGATTTCGATTTTGGTGCAATTGCATGAATAGCTTTACCAAATTTCTTTGTTAGAATTGCCAAACGATGTTTCTCGTTTACTTTTGCAATTTTATCGTAAGTAATAGCATACAACTCATCATCTGTCACTTTTGTAGCTACTGTTTGATACTTATCTAAATTGAATGCGATGTCGCCATCTTCTAATTCAGAGTAACCGATTGGATAAGCAGTATTGTTAATTAATACCTCAGGATCAGCACCAATATCAACTAAATGAATTACCTCATTTTCTCCATTTCTTGAACTTGTAACAAATTCAGAATAGTCAGTAATGTTGATTAAAAATGATGCGTCAACAAAAGGTCTAAACCCTTCGACTAATTCGCCTGTCCAAATTTCTCTATATACTCCAGCCATTATTTTGTGTATTTAGCGTTAAACAATGTTTTAAATTTTTCAGGATCTGATTTTGCCAAAGCTTCAAAACCTCGTGGGTCTTCTGTTTGCCATTTATCAAAATCCCAACTTGCTCTGTCTAAATTAGCGTCTGTTCCACCGTTAATTTGACCAGCAATAGGTTTACGAGTGTTCATATTTGCAAAAACTGTTTGCAAAGCTTCTATTCCTGATGTTTTACCAATAGCCTCATAAGTTGGCTCATCTTCTTTTTTGATTTTACCAGCTTTTACAGCTTCAGCAATAATAGATGCAACAGCTCCATTTGATTGTTCGTCAAGTTTTGCTTGTAAATCAGCAAGTTCTTTTTTATAATCTTCATCTTTCTTTTCTAAAGCTGAATATCTCGTTACGAGTGCCTGAATTACTGCTGTATCTGAACTGTTTTCGTTCACGCCTTGTAAATTCATAGCTTCAATGACTTCTTTTTTCATTTCGTCTGTTTCAATTTTATTATTAGTAATATTTGGAATATACAAGGCTGCATAACGTGCATAAACCTCGTTTTCGTTTTCTATTTCTGATGGGTCAAATCGGTCAACCTCTGTTTCATTTTCAATAATCCCATCAATTAAGTTTTCTTTCAATGCCTGTTCCGCAGAAAACCAATGATCAGAACCATCTAACCAATTTTCTTGAATCCATTTTGTAGTTTTTCCAGTAGTTGCACTCAAATCATTACAAAAGTTTTTCTCCATTTGTTCCAATAGATTTACCGTTGCTTTTAAATCTTTTGCAGTACCGTTAGCATAGCCCGATGGAGGATGAATCATCATAAATCCATTTCTAACCATATAAACATTTTTGCGAGATTGACTGATTATCGCTCCCATCGATGCAGCTATACCAATAATTTCAAGTCGTTCAATTTTTGTAGATGCATTACATACATTATAAATCAAGTTTCCATCGAAAACACTACCTCCGAAAGTGTGGAGTTTGATAACTATATTATTGTGTAATCGTTCAACTTCATTAAGTACACGTGTGAAGTAAACACCGTCACCTTCCCAAATAATACCTATTGCTCTAATTACATTATCATCTACTGCTAAAATCACTTTTTTGAAATTTTATTGAGCAAATATTTAAAGGTTTTCGGGTCTTTCCTAAATCTTCGGCAAGGCTTTCGGGTTTATTAGATTATCACTTGATTATCAAAGAATTTTGTTAATAAAAGCCAATAAAATGGAGGTAATTAAAGGAGGTGGAAATATCAATAACAAAGCAAAAAAAGAGCTTGCAGAAAAACTATTTATAGAAGATGGACTAACTGCAAAAGAAATATCTCCATTGGTTGGAGTTTCTGAACAAACGCTTTCACGTTGGCGCAAAGAAGGGAACTGGGATAATAAACGAAATGAATTTTTAGCAGCTCCTCATAAGATTAAAGAAGTCTTGATGAAAGAGCTAAAAAGTATTGCAAGTGGAGAAAACTCTACTATTGACGCAGATGCTTTGGCAAAAGTTAGTAAAGTAATTGAAACCCTTTCATCTCGTACCTCTGTACAAGTCATTTTTTCGGTTTTCAAAGAGTTTGATAATTGGATGGCAGACCAAGAACCACGCTTAGCAATTGAATTTACAGAATGGCATAAACGCTTTTTACAATACCGAATTAATCAAGAGGAATAATGACAAAAAGTTTTGAAAAAATACTTAAACAGTATGAGGAACATTGTCGGAAAATTGAGCAATCGGCAACTGTCAACATCAATGAAACGCCAAAAGAAAAAATCAAACGAATCAATGAACTTGAAAAGGATTATGTCGCTTGGTTTGAATATCATTTTCAAATGTATGCTAAATCAAAATGTGCTTGGTTTCATAAGAAGTTAGCCAAGTTAATTATTGATAATCCTGAAGGCTCATTATTAGGTGAAATCTATCGATCAGGTGCTAAATCCGTGCATTTGGATATGGGAATTCCTTTGTATTTGTATTTAGTGAAAAAGGATTTGTTTTTCATGTTATTGATTGGTGAAACCGTTGATAAGGCAAAAAAACTGATTTCAGATATTCAAGCTCAATTACAGCATAATCCAAGATTAATCAATGATTACGGTAAACGCTTTAAGTATGGAGATTGGGCTGAGGGAGATTTTTCTACCATTGACGGTGTTCGTTTTGTTTCTCGTGGTTTTCGTCAGTCGGTTCGTGGACTTCGTGAAGGTGCACAACGTCCAGATTATATTGTGGTTGATGATGTTGACACGAAGAAACTATGTAACAACGAGAAATTATCTCGTAGAGCTTATGAGTGGGTTTGGGAAGATTTACAAGGTACTTTTGATGAAGGTGCGAAAAGAAAACGCTTTGTTGTAGCAAATAACAATTTCCACAAAAACACAATTATCAACCAGCTTAAACAAGAATTTAACCGTATCAACGAAAAAGCAAAACAAGCTGGTCGAAAGGTTAAACATTTTATATTAACAGTTGCAGCTGTAAAATCATTAGTAACATTTGAACCGAATTGGAAAGAAAAAACATCAGCAGAATATTGGCGACAAAAGTATGATAATACACCGTACCGCTCATTTATGCGTGAGTATATGCACAAACATATACAAGATGGTGAAATTTTTAAACCTGAATTTATCCAATACAAAAAACGTTTACGGTTCGATCAGTATGATGCGCTTTGTTTTTATGGCGATTTATCCTACAAAGACGCAGGAGATTACAAAGGAATGGGATTAATTGGGCGAAAAGACAAAGAGTATCATTTAATATTCTGTTTTCTTAGACAATCTACTCGTAAAGCAGTTGCAGAATGGCTTTATGATTTATATGAGAAACATAATCTTTCAAAATACAACATCAAATATTTGATTGAAGGACTTTTCGCAATGGATGAGTTTGTTAACGATTTTGACTTAGTTGGAGAGGAACGAGGTTACTACATTCCTGTAGTTGCTGATAAGAAATCAAAGATTAATAAATATGACCGTATCGAATCGATGGCTGGTTTCTTCGAAAGACTAAATGTATTCTTTAACGAAGAATTTAAAGAGTCCAACGATTACGCTACAATGGAAGATCAATTGTACGCATTCGAAAAAGGTAGTACAGCAAATGATGACGGACCCGATTTTTTACAATCAGGAATGGCAGAAGTTAATAAAGCATCATTTATTGAAAAATTCAAGGCTCGTACTGTTTCAAGAAAAAAGATAAACCAACGCAAAAAAAACAAATTTTAAAATGAGTTTTATTAATGAAGATGATTACAGCGTTTTAATTCGCAAAGAAATCAAAGGAATATTAGTTGAAAATTATTCTGATACAAAATTAGCTGGTGCAGAACAAATGGCGATTGATCAAATCAAAAATTACATCAATGGTTTTTATGATACTGTAAAAATCTTTTCAGCGCAAGGAACAGAAAGAAATTCATTTATTGTAATGATAACGATTGATTGTGCTTTGTATCATTTGTACACAAGTTTAGCTCCTAATAAAATTCCTCAACATCGTTCAGACCGTTATGCTGATGCATTGGAATGGTTAAAATCTATATCAAAAGGAGAAGCAAGTGCAGATTTACCAAAAATTGTTGATGAAGATACAGGCAAGGCTAAATCAAGCATTCGTATTGTGAGCAGATACAAACAACAAAATCATAAGTATTAATAATTGTTTAAACTGTGTTTAAACTCGCTTTTAAGCTATTCTAAAAATTTTAACGATGAAATTATTTAATAATTTATTTAACGCGTCAAAAACGCCTAAAAACATAGCTTCAACTATTCCACGAAAAAGAAGTGGAAAAAACCAAAATATTGATCGTGTAATCGACCAAATTGCAAAATCATTCAAAGATATATCTCGAAAAGATATTGATAAATGGAGACAGTCTTTAATGCTTGTAAGTTTACACGAGCATCCGAGATTTAATACTTACGCCGATTTGATTGATGATTTAGGTATTGATGCAACATTGAAAGCACAAGAACAATTGCGTTATTCTGCAACTTTAAGTACAGGTTATCAAATAAGAAATAAACGAACAGGCGAAATAAACGAACAAGCGACTGAATTATTTCAACAAAAATGGTTTTTTGATTATCTGACTTTATACACAACCGCAATAGTAAGAGGTGCAAAAGTTATCGAATTTCAGAATTTTGATGGACATAAAATTGAATTTAGAGAAATTCCAAAACGAAATACAGCAACTAATTATAAACGTATTTATCCCGATTTAAATTCTCAAACATTTATTGACTACACAGACCCAATGCATAAAAATTGGGTTTTACAATTGGGTGATGATGATTTAGGATTGATTAATAATATAATTCCGAACATCATTTGGAAAAGAAATGTTGCGCAATCATGGGCAGAGTTTTGCGAAAAATTTGGAATGCCATTAGTTTCTGCAACAACTAATCGAAGTGATAACGAGCATTTAGATAAAGTTGAAGAACAATTATTGGCATTAGCAGAAGCAAGTATCGGAGTTTTTCCAGAAGGTACAACCATCAAATTTGATGAAGCCAATAGAACCGATGCTTACAATGTTTATTCAAAATTCATTGAACAAAACAGTAATGAGATTTCTGCTGTAATTGTTGGATCAAATACATTAACAGCAAATGCAGCGAATCGTTCGCAAACAGAAGTACACGAAAGATCGTTAGATTTCAAAATATCACAAGCAGATAGACGTGATATATCTTTCAATGTAAATGATGAGTTAATTCCATTATTAATTGCACAGGGATATTCTGAATTATCTAACGATGATGTTTTAGAATGGATAGAATCGAAAGAGGAAATCGACTTGCAACAATATTGGAATATCGTTCAAGGAATTTTACAAGATCATGAAGTAGACCCTGAATGGCTATCTACAACTTTCAATGTGCCAATTACAGGTAAAAAACAACGCCAAATCATCACTAATCAAAATAATCAACAAGATGAAGAAAACAACAATCCCAAGCAAAAGAATACAGGTAAAACTGTTGCAAGTTGGAAACGTCCCGACTATTCATAATTGTTGTGGAACTCATCCTGTAGCGAATGGCGATGAACCTTCGTTTTTGGATAGACTGAACGAAGAGCTTGCAAAACAAACTTATAACGATGAGGATAGTTTAGGCACACAAGGGCGATTGATTGCAAAAGAAGCCTTGCATTTAGTAGAAGGTTTAAAACAAGGTTACGGCGTTACTTCGGGTTGGAACACTCCCGATACTTTGGCGTATCAAATGATGGAGTTCAATTTGTTTGAATTTGCTGAAAGTAAAACCGAGGCTCGTTTAGCTGCAATGACAGATTTACTCATTGATAAAGAGAAGTTGCAAATCAGGTCATTTGAGGATTTCAAAAAATTAGCTTTAAAAGAAACATCCGAATTTAACGAAGAATGGTTATTAGCTGAATATAATCTGTCTATTTCGGTAGGACAAAACGCAGCTGCATATAATAAATTTATGTCAGAAATAGATGATTTTCCTTTTGTACAATATCAGACTGTTGGAGATTCAAGAGTTAGAAGTCAACATCAAAAATTAGAAGGGTTAGTTTTTAATTTAAGTGATAAAAAAGCAATGAAACTTTTTCCACCGAATGGTTACGGTTGTCGTTGTGAAATGATTCAATTGCCAAGTAAACCAGATCATGTGACATCAGGAAATGAAGCTGTAGAAAAAATGATGCGTTCAGATGGTAAATGGAAGGATTCTCAATTCGCTATAAATAGAGGTGATCTAAGAAAAGTATTTACAACTGAACAATTTTATGCTGATATAAAAGGAATGTCAAAAAAAATCAATGATATGTCTTTTGATAAATATCACTTAGAAGCTTATGATAAGTTTAAAAAAGATTTAAAACCAATTAAACTGGACAAATCAATTACAGAAGATAATGTAAGTGAATTATTCAAAGTAACAGGAAAAACTAAAGGAAATAAAAATTTCATGGGGTTTGAAGATTATTTTGAACGAAAATTAATTCTTCCTGAAGAAGTGTTTAAAAGACATACTAAAGGACATTATATCAAAGAAGAACGTCATCAATTAGTTCCTCATATTAAAAATATAATTTCTAAACCTGATGAAGTTTGGTTAAGTAGAGAAAATAACAAAAAAAATCAAACCTTAAGATACATTAAGTTTTATAAGAATAAAACAATTGTTGTTTTATGTGAAATGAATAATACAAATCTTGAAATAAAAACATGGTTTGAAATGAAAGAGGAAAAAACTACAAGAAGCGGATTATTAATAAAAGAAAAAGGTTAAACCCCAACGGTGAAGACTTTGCAAGCAGTGAGCCTATCGGGTTTAACCTTTTCTTGATACAAATATACAAAATAAATTAATATGGCAGGTAGAAGTAAATTAGAAATATTATTAGAACTATCTGATAGACTGTTTAATAATGCGCTGAGTAGAGCACAAAACAGAATTAATTCTACAGTTAATTCGGCACAACAAAGATTAAACTCGTTACGATTACCAAATATTGATACATCACAAATTGAAAATTTAAACAATAGTTTCAATTTTGGCTTAGGTGCTGGTATAGGTATGGAAGTTATGTCGATGGCTGTTAACGGAATTAAAGAATTGAGTGGCGAAGCTATTGATGCAGTAGATTCATTAACCAAGTTTGAACAAACTATGCAATTTGGTGGGTTCAATTCATCTGCTATTGCAAAAGCTCGTGGCGAAGTAAAAAAGTATGCGGATGATACGGTGTACGATCTGCAAACAATTGCCAATACAACAGCACAATTAGCTGCAAATGGTGTACAAAATTATTCAGCTCTTACACAGGCAGCAGGAAATCTGAATGCGGTTGCTGGAGGAAATGCTGACACCTATAAGTCGGTTGCATTAGTTTTAACCCAAGCCAATGGAGCGGGTAAATTGGTTACTCAAGATTGGAATCAGTTAGCAAATGCTATTCCAGGAGCGAGTGGAAAAATACAAGAAGCTTTACGGAAAAATGGTGCATTTACTGGTAATTTTAGGCAAGCAATGGAAGAAGGTCAAATATCAGCAATCGAATTTAATAAGGCTTTGTTAGATTTAGGAACTGATCCAATTGCTGTAGAGGCTGCTAAATCTACTAAAACATTTGAGGGAGCTCTTGGACAATTAAAAGCAGGTATAGTTGATAGTTTTTCTAATCTTATTCAAGCAATCGGAATGGATAATATAACAGCATCTATAATGTTTTTAGCAGATGTTACAACAGGGATGATACAACCGTTTATTTGGTTTTTTACTGAAATTAGAAATGGAAATCCCTATGTCTCTATTTTAGCAACATTAATTTTAGGTTTGGCTACAGGTATTGGAACTTATAATGCTGTAATGGGAATAGCTACGTTATTAACAAAAGGCTGGGCTACAGCTCAAACTTTACTTAATGTTGCAATGTATGCTAACCCAGTTGGATTGATTATAGCTGCAATTGTTGCTTTAGTTGCTTTGATAGCAATAGCAATTTACAAATATGACGAATGGGGAGCAGCATTGTTACAATTTCTCGGTCCGATTGGTTGGGTTGTAAATGGATTTATGGCTATAAAGAACAATTGGGATAGTATTGTAAATGCTTTTAAAACTGATGGAATAATTGGAGGTTTAAAACGTATAGGTGTTGTTTTAATGGACACATTCTTAAAACCATTGCAACAGATTTTTGAAATGATTTCTGAATTTGATCCAACAGGAATTGCAGATTCAGCTTTGAATAAAATCAAATCGATTAGAGATAATAACAATCTTGTAACAATTGATGAAAAGACGGGAAAAACTAAACCTATGTTGGCAAAAATACTCGAAGATCAACAAAATAGTGCAGGATTTAAAGCATTAGCAGAAAAAGCAAGTTTATATCAACCAAAACCTTTGGGAGGTTCTACTGATGCAAATGGCAAAAAATTAGGTAAAGGTTCTAAGAAAACAAAAGACGATATTAAAAAAGTTGCTGGTTCTGCTAATCAAGTGAAGAAAATAGACATCAAAATTGATGCATTTAGCAAAGGTGATGTTCATATTAAAAATGAGAGTGGCAAAGGAATGACAAAAGACCAATTTGAAGCTTGGATGAAGGAAATGTTTATGCGATTGATTATTGATGCTGAAAACGCCTAATTATGTCGGATTATCTAAGAAAATTAAAAGCCTTAGGGAAACTTTACGAGAAGTTTCCCAACATGGTAGCTATCGAAGCGGTTAACTTTTCTAAAGAACGATTTGTACAGAAAAACTGGGTTGACCGCTCTCGTGTAGCATGGAAAAAACGAGAGCGAAAAGACAGAGGTTCGTTAATGACAAAATCAGGACGTTTAAAACGATCTATTCGTAAACTAAGTTATACTCGTAATTCTGTAACCATTGGTACAGATGTCCCGTATGCACAAATACACAATGACGGTGGTACGATTAATAAAACTGTACGAGTTAAATCTCATACACGAAAAGTAACCAAACGTGCAAGAAGCGAACGTACAGGACGTGTACTGAAAAAACGAGTTTCTAATGGGACGACAACTGTTAAGGCACACACTCGTAAAATGAATACGACTTATCCTCAACGTCAATTTTTAGGAGAGTCTGCTTTATTAATGCGAAGAATTGAACGTTTAACACAACGTGAAATCGACAAAATTCTAAATAGTTAAACAATGTTTAAACACCATTTAAAATGAAAGATTTTTATAATAAAATAACTGCAAAATTCGAATCTGAATCAGTTTTAGATGAATTTATAAAAGAAGGTGTTTCGCCACCAAAATACATTGATATTTATGCAGGTCAAGATTTGGACGAAGATAATTTTGATTTGTTTGGAGATAATTCTCTTTTCGTTGATTGGGATATTGATCATACCACAGAACCTCCAACAGCTACTGTAACTTTTCGTTTGGCTTATGAGCAATTACGAGATACATCAAACATTTCTCTTAACCGAGAATTAGGTTTAAAATTCTTGAATTACATCGACCAAGTACATCTTGTTTTAGATGGTTTTGAATCTGAACATACAGGCAAATTAGAATTGACAAAAGAGGGATTTAATAAAATGGATTCGATTGTCGACATCTATATTTTAGAATACGAATGCTCGTATATGGGACGAAAAAACCCTCAAAGAAATATCCATGAGGGTTCGTATGACAAAGTGCGACTTTCAGGTAATTTGGTTGAAAGAATTGATTATGATTTATAATAATAACAAATCAGCTTTTTCTTTATCAAATTTTCTTAAATCATCTAAACTAATAGAGGATAACAAATCAACAAGTTTATTTGCAACTGCTATTTGACAAGCTGTTTTACGTCCTATATGCATAAAGTATTCTGTTGAATGATTAAATACATTTTTATCTAAAAATTTGATATAACCTGTATCTTCATTAGATAAAACATATGTTGGGCAAAAATTGATACTTGAAACTCCATATCCGACTAAATAAGAATCAAAAAAACCATAATACGTTTGAAATGCACTATTTCTAAATTCTGTTAATAGGAATTGATTTAATTCGTTAGGGTTTTTAAGTATATGATTTCTTAAAATATCTTCAAATTTTGTGTACATAATTATATTTCTAATAATTTTTCAGGTTTTTGAGATTCAACCACGTAAAACTGATTATTACGTTTGATAATGTCTAAGGTAAATTTACCTTGTCCTTTAAATTTTGGGCGATTTGTATTTTTCATAAATCGCTCAATTTTTGTTTTCAAATCTTTATTTAATTTTCTATCGTTTTGCTCAAATGTTAAGCCGTACAATGATTTTGTAAATGAAACTGAAAACGATTCAGAATCTCTGTAGCTTACTTTTTCGTTGGCTTTTGCATCGTACAAACTTTGTGCATTGCAATTAAAAGAAATCAAAATAAAAAGTAGTAATTTTTTCATTAATGAACCCTTTTTAAATTCCAATAACTTTTATTACTTTCGAATCTATATCTACAAAATAGTTCTATTTCTTTACAATGATATTCTCTTTGTTCGAAATTTCTCGCTTCATTAACGGTACTTTCAATTGTCGCATCTGATCTAAAATATTTTTGCCAATATGGAAATAAATCTAAATATTTATAGCTTACACCATAAAAACTATAATAAGGAACCCCATTTGTTTCTAAATAAACATTACCTCCTTTTATTTCTTTTGTAAAAAAGATTTGAATTACATCTTCGGGTGGAAATTCCATTTTATTAGGATTTATCTTTCTTAACGAATCAACAGTACTCGCTTTAAGATAAATTAAAGTTAATCCTTTTTCATCTTCATTTGGATTATTTTTTAACACAAACTTTTCACGCATTAATTTTACAATATCCCAACCTACTTTTATAGCATCTTCTTTAGTGCTCAAATTTCTGATTTTTTCAATGTACTCTTTATCCTGTGCAAAACTATTTACTGATATAAAGGCAATTAAAATGAGTAATATTTTTTTCATCTTTAAAGTCCTAATAATTGTTTTTTCTTCACTTCGAATTCATCATTTGTAATGATACCTTTATCTCTAAGCTCTGCAAATTTTAATAATTCATCAGCAGATGATGTTTCTTGAATTACAGATTTAGGTTTATTACGAAGTTGATTAATTTTACTTTTTAAATTATCAAATTCGTTTTGTTGTGATTTAGTAAAAATAACTGAAAATTCATCAGTGGGTCCCATCATTAAACTACCTTTCGATAGTTTTTTTGAATTTTCAGCAGTTTCAAATTGAATAAAACCATAAGTTAAAGAATTAGCATTCTTAAAATTAAGATTTTTTATACTATCTAAATATATTTCAATATCTCCAGAGATAAATTTTCGTTGTAATCCTCCAAATCTTTTTTTAATAATTACTCTATCTTCAAATAATTCAACTGAACCACTTCGACCAGTTGCTGTAAATATTTCCATAGTTTTTGTTTTAAATTTAATAATTATTCTTTTATATAATTACGGTTTCCCGTAAAATAAAAAAAAAACTCAAATTAATGAGTGTTTTCTAAGTTTAATTGCTGGTATACTTTACTGCAATATTTTATTTGGTGCATACAATCAAATAACGGATTGTGTTTTGTACCAACAAAAGGTTCATTTTCTTTGATTGTAGGAATTAAATCTGAAAGTGTACGTACATCTCGCTCGTTGTAAAATTCCCACGGTAATTTCAATTTACAAGCTTTGTAAGCACTTCGTAAAATAACCAAATCAAAGGTTGCTCCATTGCTCCAAACTTTGTCCGTTTCTAAAATAAAATTGGATAAATCTTTTAAAGCATCTTTAATGTTTTTTCTATTTACAGTAGATAAAAACTCTTGTCGTGCTTTATCTTCTTGTTGCATCCACCAATCTACTGTTTCAGGATTCATTTTTAGATTAAAATCAATACAACTTTGTTTATCAACTTTGGTGTAAAAATTATCTTCATCTTTTATTCCTGTACTTATATCAAAACGGACAGCTGCAATGGATAAGATTACAGCGTCAAATTCTGTTGAAAGCGTTTCGATGTCTATCATTATGTTATTCATCATCTAATATTTTAAGTTTGTCCAATGAATGATAAATCCCGAATACGAGCCATTTATCATTTTCTGTTTAAAATAGGTTTTAAAGGCTTCTAAACTTTCAAAACCATCATTGATTGCGAGTTGTTCAATCAAAGCATCAGTTCGGATAATTCCGTCAATATTTACAGTAAAGCCAAAGCCTTCGGGTTCGTTTATCATCCAAATTTGTTGTATTGAACGGACATAAAGCGTCGGCGTAAACGTAAATTCATTTGGAGTTCCTTTGTTAATGACTAATTGCAGTTCGCAATCCTCCGTTAACAATCCTGTTTTAGAACGTATTGTATGAAATTTAGGACAACTCTGTAAATTGTCCTCGTCCATATTATCCCATTCTTTGCCAAATTGTAACTGATAACCGTCTAAAAATTGATTGTAATAATAATCACATCGATGGAGATTATTACGGAAAAAGCCTTCCCAAATTTTGTATATAAAATAGGAAGGCTTTTCGTTTAGTTTTTCTGAGAAATCTATTTTTTGCATAGTTTCCTTTTTACAAATTCAACTTTTAAAATTGAATGATTCTTTTTGGAATTATGTATAAAAGTTACAGGTTCTCCGTAATCATTTAAACTTTGTATTTTATCTAATTTGTTTAAAATTGTCTGATTAATAGGTATATTTCCTTCTGAATTATGATAATCCTCTATAAAATTTTCATATTGTCCAGCACTTTCTAAATAACTACAATAACCTTGGTTATTACTTCTCCATAAAGTAATCGATTCATCTTCTTTTTTCGTGTGTTTTAATGATAAAATCAGGTACATCTTAAAATCTAAATTTAGGAGGTTTGCTTTTTACAACAGAAGTACCAATAACAGTATTTTTACGTCCAAAACCTTGCATAATACTCATTACATGCTCTATATCTCTCGTTTGTAACTCGTAGAAAACGACATCATCTTTTCCAGAAGCTCTTTTGCGAATAATCACTACAGAACTAAAATCATGAACTGAACTTGCTACATCTACAGCTGCAAAAAAAATTAGAATTTAGAAATTCTAAATGCTTTCTGAGATTTGAATAATCTTCATTTACAGATCGTAATTCATGTTCATTTAGTCTGAAATTTCTATCATAAGTTTTGAAAACTAAATCAAAACGTCTTAATCTTACTAAAATGGTATCTATACCTAACCATTTTAATATAATTTCTTTAATTTTTTTCATCTTATTTGTAAATTTTGGGTTAAAAACTGATCTAATTCGCTGTATAAATTGAGTACTTTCAGACTGGTATAATTTGACACTTCTAAAGTGTGCGAAATCTTTCCTATTTCTTGATGTAAAAGGTATGCTTCATGATACTTTAAAGTCAAATTTTTAAGATTCAGAGCCACCGATTTTTTACTCAACATGACAAACAAATCAGCTTTAACCGATTGTTTAAATTTTTCTTCCTGATTGTCAAAGAACGGCGCATTCAGACCGTTAATTACGATATTGATTAAGGCTCTTAATACCTCGTAATCAATTTTTAGTTTAATTTTTCTCATTAAAACAGCGTGATTTGGTTTGTATTTTCAATTTTGTCAAACTCTCGGAGCTGTTTTTTAGCATTTACGCCTAAATAATTTTCATAAGTCCTTTGGCAGATATTAAATTGATTTTCTATGTGTTGATGAAAAATCTCTTTAAAATACAACCCTTGTGCACGATGCTCAAGGGTTATTTGCTGAACCTTGAGAACTCTTTTTAAATAATTTTTGCGATTATATGCCATTGTATGAGACGTTTTTTAAAATATCTTTGCCGTGGTCAATGGGGCTTGGGATATGTTGCGTCTCAAGTCTTTTTTAATTTTGACTTAATGGTTGGAACTTATTTTTGTGCATCCATGCTTTAGTTCCTGTTTTTGTTGCTGATTTGCGATAATTAGCTTCTAATCCTCTAAATTGCTTAATAAGTTTATCCAATTCATCTGAATTATATTTGTGCAATTCTTTTTTTAGCACACTACAGTTCAGCATCCAATTATTAAACTTAATCCAACAATCAGCTTCTTTTATACCTGTTCTTGTCGCAATTGTTAAAACAATACTCCGTTTATCTCTCAAATTCATTAGATTTTCATAAGTGTTCAACATAATTTATTTGGTTTTGATTGTTCCTGCCGAGGACTCGAACCTCGGAGTTTGCCGATCAGGATGATTATTTAATGATTCGTGTCTTTTTTGTGAACCATTTTTGTTTTAGTTGCTTGTTTAAACTTGGTTTAAACTCCGCTTTATTTTTTGGTCTTAGCTTTGACGATGTAAATATTCGAGGTTTAAAATTTTCATTTGTAGTGATATAAAAACGTCTATAGGCTCTATTTTTACGAGATTTATTACGATAGAGAATTCTCATATCTACTTCAATTTCTAATAACTCACTAATGAAAATTGCAACCTCCTTCATCGAATCAAACTTTATTTTTTCATTTGTCAGATCGTCGATAACGTATATTTCCGATAGTGGCATAGTTTATATTCTTTTCGTTGAATAAATCAGCGTTTAAACGCTGTTTAAATGCAATTTCTTCATCTATTGTCAAACATTCAATTTGAGGTTTCCATATTAAGTTTTCCAATAACATTGATTTTCCATTTACGATGTACATTTCGCTTGATACTTTTGTAATTTCAACACTCATATTTTGTCATTTGCTTTGTTAGAAAAATAAACCACTACACCAAGGATTGACAGCATAACGAATGCAAACAATCCAAATAGAATATTAACTATCATAAGCTTGAGAAGTTTAGCGTTATATCATTCCATTTCTTAGTTTCAGCGTCTTTTGTATATACTCGGATATACTTAGCAGAACCAACCACTTTTTGACAATCTGTTAGTTTATCAAATTCAGAAATCAACTCTTCGTCTCCGATTTCTTTCACTTGTTTGCGTGCTTTTGTCAACAATTTTGGATCATATTCTCCTTTTGAATTTTTCATCAGAATACCATCTAATAAATTGTAAAAAGCTTTGTTACGCCCTTCGAATTTTTTACGGAAAATGTCACGAATAGAGTTAATGTGTACAATTGCTTCATCTGTGAATGAGAATAATTCTTTTTCTTCAACCATTAATCGAACAGTTTCATTTTCTAACTTGAACGATTTAGCGTCTTTTACTGCCTTGTTTTCAATTTCGTACATTAAACGATTGAAGTTTTCGGCGTGTGTAATCGCTTCTTTTTTCAAACTTTTCAAAATATCCTGTACTTCTTGATATTTTGATACAACATCGTTCAGAAAGTTGTTTTTATCTGCGAAATAAGCGTCTTTACGTTGTTTTGCTTGTTTCAATTCAGCTTCTTGCTTTTGGTTTGCTAATGCCAATAATTCGTCTACTGACATTTCACTTGCTGGCTTGTTCATTATTGATGCTTCCATACTGTTATTTTATTGTTTTTTACCACCAAAAGCGGGTTTTATCCCGCTTATTTTATTCTATTGTTATTTTTCTACATTTACTGGCTCTTCGCCAATCATATCAAAAGCAAATTGTCCTGTGTAAACTTTTGTTATTCTGCCTTTTTCGTTACGATAAACAAGCATCATTTTAGATAAATAAAGTGTTCCCATTAGTTTGCGAATAATTCGTTTAACATTTCCGTTGTAATTGGTTCCTCGCTTTTTTCGTGCTCGATTAATACAGCAGTTATGATATTTTCTAATGAACCAAAATCACGAACACGAGCTTTTAACCAATTGATAACCGTTTTACGTTCTATACCTACTAATTCGCAAATATTTTCGATGTCCTCTGTAATATCTTGGTTAAAAAATGTCCAACCGAAAGACCAACGACGATTAACCTGTATGAAACCTTGTTTCTCTTTTTTAGCTGCATTAGAAAGCATTTTTTCAACATCAATACCCAACACTACGATTGGAACAACACCTTCTAATTCATCTGCCAAATACTTGATTACAGGGATAATTCCTTTTTTAGAGTTCTCAAACTCATCAATAATCAAAAACGCTTCATCTTTCGACTTTAATTTCTCAACAACTGCTTTCAAAATTTTGTGTTTTGTTCCGAAAGTTGGTACTTCTAATTCTTCTGCAATTGAAATAACAAACTCTTTTGTATTAGCAATTTCATCACATTTTACTAAGGTTACAATTGCTGGATATTTCTTTTTGAAAGCAGTTGCAGCGTACGTTTTTCCAAGACCTGTATTACCATCAATACCTCGACGTTCTTTGTTTTTACGAGCGTTTTCAAACGTTAAAATTGCTTGTTTAAAATTGAACGTATTGAAGTGTTGCCAATAGGCTTTTTCTAATTTCAACCCAATTGCATTCGCAATTTGTTTATAGTATTTATCAGAAATACGAGTATTTCCGTTGAATTCAATACCACGAGAAATTAAATTAACTGTGGCTTTGTTTACACCTGATAATTTTACGATTTCAGGCTGTTTTACACCTCTTTCGTCCAAAAAGCGTTGCATTGCTTGTGGAATGTCGGTTGTTCTCTGAATTTGTGTTAAATTTGTCATACTTATTAAATATTTAACTAAGACCATTCGCTTTCGTTGAAGTCGCGGTCAACTCGCTGTTTGGTTTTAGTTTGTTTATTATTGATTTTTTTCGTTTCTGTTTCGATTTGAGAGCCGTTGTAACTTTCTTTATTTCCACCAAATGCCATTGATTGGCTATAGCCTAACTCTTGAAAAGCATCATTTAAAGCCATTTCAAACTCATCTATTGCTTTTGTTTGTGATTTTTTTCGTCCTAATTGATGATCTAAACCATTTGCAAATTCATCTGTTAATTCTGCATGAGATTGAACTGATTTCATCGCTGGTAAACAAGTCATAATGTATTTACCATCCAACGTGTATAAATCGGCTGCATTTTCGTCCCAAATCACTTTTACTTTTGCATTATTTGTATAACCTAATGCTTTTGCTATTTGCTCAGTACCATCAGCACCATAATTTGGAATTTCGAACTGATACACTTTAGATTCGTTGTAGCCTTTTGTTTTGTAAACATTTAC
>NZ_JAOCFS010000034.1:0-29377 GCF_029842105.1 Empedobacter sp. GD03797 | reverse complement strand
GTACGCAGCATATTTGTATCTAAATATGGATAATGTACAAATCGCAAATGTGATGAAAGTAGAAACGAAAACTGTACGTATGGCAAAATATCGTTTAAAACAGAAAATTGGTTTAGAAAAAGAAGCTGATTTACAAACATTTATTCAAAGTTTATTTTCATAAAAAAATCTGTAGACACTTGTCTACAGATTTTTTGTTCTTATTCTATCTTAAGTTCTGCAACAATTGGAAAATGATCCGATTTTATATCATCTCCACGATAAAAATTGGTCACTTTTATTTTCTTCGAAACCCAACATTGGTCAATATTTGTGCGGAAAATCGGAATGAAAGCATTCCAAGAATTATTCAATCCAAAACCAGAACGAGCATCTTTCATTTTATCTGATTGCACCAATTTGAAATTCGGTGAATAAACCGTAGAATTCAAATCTCCAACTAAAATGATATTTTCATTCGGTAAA
The DNA here is from genome assembly GCF_029842105.1 of Empedobacter sp. GD03797. Taxonomy (NCBI): domain Bacteria; kingdom Pseudomonadati; phylum Bacteroidota; class Flavobacteriia; order Flavobacteriales; family Weeksellaceae; genus Empedobacter; species Empedobacter sp. GD03797. The sequence continues at coordinate 28,912 of NZ_JAOCFS010000034.1, read as the reverse complement.
GCATCAATTTCCTGCTTCATCAATTCGTATTGTTTATTTCGTCTTTCAAAACGAGCCTGATTTGGTAAAGGCGGAACAGGATGCGTTGCCAAAATACTTAATGGTTTAGCGTCTACAATAATTTCCGCTAAAATAGACGGATGCATCTCATCAATATAATTTTTTGTAGACACTTTAGAGAATGGAATTTTAGAATAAATCGCAATTCCAAAATTGTTACTTCTTACTTCTTCTTTATAATATGGATATTCTTTTCGGATAAACTCTACATGTTTTTGCCAAGCTGGCGTTAATTCTTGTAAAACAATTACATCACTTTTATCTTTAGTCAAATAATCTTTTAGATGTTGAAATTCTTCATTCTGAGAAAAAATATTGATTGATGTAATTTTAAAATTAGATTTTTCTCCTTTCGCATTTTCTCCAAAATAGAAATTTCCTAAGTTTTTGTACGTAATAATTGGAATCGCAACCAAAGGAATCAACCATAAAATATTTTTCTTTTCTTCTTTTCGAATTGAATAATTGTAAATCAAACACAAGAAAAAAGCAATAATCAGCGCATAAATAGAATATTGCACCAACATATCGAATACAAAATATTGATAAAAACTCTTGCTCGTTAAATAAATTCCAGCAAATACAAAAAATAAAATTCTACTCCATTTTGTTAACATCTCGTCAATACTTTTTTAATTCTCGTAAAAATAGAAATTATATTATTCATTAACTTCGCAATATGATAAAAATCGGAATTTTAGGAGGAGGACAATTGGGATATATGTTTTTGCAAAATGCATTGCAATATCCTTGCGAGATTAGTATTTTAGATCCAGCTGCTGATGCACCTTGCGCACCACATGCACATCATTTTGTACAAGGCGATTTCAAAGATTATGAAACGGTTGTTGCATTTGGAAAAGGTTTAGATGCTATCGGAATAGAAATTGAGCATGTAAATGTTGAGGCGTTACGTTATCTAAAATCAATTGGAAAACGCGTTGTTCCAGATCCTGAAGCTTTAGCGATTATTCAAGACAAAGGAGTTCAGAAAGAATTTTATGTCAAAAATAATATTCCGACTGCGCCTTATTTTGGATTAGATGATTGGAAAGATTTAAAATCGAAACAAGATATCAATTATCCGATTTTTCAAAAATCTCGAAAAGATGGTTATGATGGAAAAGGTGTTCAGTTCCTAAAATCTGAAGTTGATTTAGACAAAATGCTTCAAGCTCCTTCAATTTTCGAAACGCCAGCCGATTTAGATCGTGAAATTGCGGTTGTTACGGTTGCCGATCATTTAGGAAATATTGTCACTTATCCAACGGTAGAATTTGTCATCAACGAAGAATATAATTTGTTAGATTATTTATTGATGCCTTCTACACTTCCGAAAGAAATCACTGATCGAGCTGAACAAATTGCGAGTGATGTTGTAAAAGCATTGAAATCTCCAGGAGTTTTCGCAGTTGAATTATTCTTGAACAAAGATCAATCGATTTGGGTAAACGAAACCGCTTCTCGTGTTCACAATTCTGGACATTCAACAATTGAAGCAGCTTATTCATCACAATTTGATCAAATGTTAAGAACCTTAATGCAATTGCCACTTGGCTCTACAAAATTGTTTACAACTTCTGCAATGGTCAATTTGATTGGAGCTGAAGGACAAACTGGACAAGCAGAAATCGAAAATATTGAAGAATTATTGACGATTCCAGGAACATTTTTGCATTGGTACGCAAAAACTATCACAAAACCAGGTCGAAAAATGGGGCATGTGACATTGGTGAATGATGATTTAGAACAATTAAAACAAAACATAAAACAAGTTAATGCAACGGTGAAAGTCGTAGCAAAAAAGTAACAACTATGGTAGGAATTATAATGGGAAGTGATAGCGATTTGCCTATCATGAAACAAGCTGCTGATCTATTAACAGAATTAAATATCCCTTTCGAATTAACAATTGTTTCGGCACATCGTACACCACAACGTATGTTTGATTATGCAAAAACAGCGCACGAACGTGGAATAAATGTCATTATAGCTGGGGCTGGTGGCGCTGCGCATTTACCGGGAATGGTTGCGTCTATTACGCCGCTTCCTGTGGTTGGTGTTCCAATTAAATCGTCAAATTCTATTGATGGTTGGGATTCGATTTTGTCTATTTTGCAAATGCCAAATGGAATTCCAGTTGCGACGGTTGCAGTGAATGCCGCGAAGAATGCAGGAATTTTGGCAGCGCGTATTTTAGGTGCGACTAATCCAACTTTGCAAGAAAGATTAATCCAATATCAAGAAGATTTACAAAAAGCTGTAGAAGCAAAGATAGAGCTTGTAAAAGGCGAATATCCGAATGGGTTTGATAAATAAGTTAATTTATTAAAATATGGAAGAAAATAATTTTTGGATATATTCAACTTATTTTAATGAATTTATTAAACTCCTTAAACAAGAATTTAATTTTCAAAAGGATTTAGATTTAATAAAATATAATCTTTTTCAAACTAATTTTGATAAAGATATATGGTTTGAATTATCCGAATCCGAATCTTATCATAAAATTGAAATTTCTAAAGACAATGATGATCGTGATATTATTTTCTTCAAAATCATAACAACTAAAAATAAAATGGATTCCATTCAATCCTTTTTATCAGAAATTGAAAAAGAATAAATAATTATTTCCATAAACCAAAAACTCCCAAACTTTATAGCTTGGGAGTTTTTTATGATAATTTATTTATATGAGTAAAAATTGTATCGAGAATTAAGAAGAATTTTATCTTATAAATCCTTATTCTCGATACAAAATTCTAAACGAATTTCACTCGAATTGACGGTTTTATTGATAAAATTAATCTAAAATAATTTTCATACTGTCACGCTTAAGTTTATTATCCAGTAGAATAACTTTTTTATTTTTTTCTTTCTCTACAATCAAATTCACTTTAGGACATTTAAAACCACAAGGAATTAATATTGTCCTAGTTTTGAAGAAGCCATTTTTATCTGTAAATAATACTTTTGGTTTATAGTATTCTCCCATTGCATTAATATAGAAATCGTCTTTAATACCATTTTTTCTTAATTTTTCTCTTTCTTCTGATAAAATTGTATCCAACTCAAATCCTACCTTTTTTATAGTATCATTTTTCCTCAATAATACGGTTATCTTGGCATCTGAAATAGGTTCATTTTCGGAATTATAAACATTACCATTAAATCTTATAAATGATTCACAAGAAATTAATGATATTAATCCAAAGAAATATAGAATATATTTTGCGTTTATCATAAATCTAATTTATCCTTAAATATAAAACAAAAACCGCCAGAAGAATTCTTCTGGCGGTTTTATTTATTATAAGAAATTTTTAAATCTTAACGTAAAGCTCTATCGCGGTTATCAACCACATCAGCAGCTTGAATCAATGATTGTAACAATGTTTGTTGGAAACGTCCTTGTAATTGACGGTTTAAATTATCCAAAATCATTGAACCTTTTTGATTCTTTTGAATTTGTTGGTTTGAAGGAATAATGTAGAAAACTCCAGCATTACCTGCAATCGCTTTAGAAGATTGATTTAGTTTTACTCCAAACGCAGCTCCTACAACTTTAGGCTCTAAACCAATTCCTGTTAAATTAGAATTAGAGAAGTTAACCGTAGCATTTCCTTTTTTCGCTCCAAATTTAGATGCAAAAGCATTCAATCCTCCGTTTGCAACTTGTTCATCAACCAATTTAGCAACTTTTTCGTGCATCAAAACTGGCTCTACATATTGGCGAACAACACTTGGATGTGCTAAACCTTTGTCAAATTTTTCAACTAAATGAACAACGATGTAATCTCCTGTAGAAGATGTAAACAAGTTTGTTGCTCCTTTTTCTGTTTTCTTGTCAAAAGCCCATTTTAAGATATCTCCATCCTGATCGTTTGGAATATCTTGACCAATTGCAGCATAACGCTCAATACCTTCTGTTGTATTATTTAAATAACCACCTTTTTTAGCAGTATTTTTGAAATCATTCAATGATTTTCCTTCAACATTCTGAACATATGTTCTAGCATTTGTAAATGCTTTTTCTGTTGTTGCTTTAGAAGGCTCGATCGTTTTTACAATGTTTGCAACTTGATAAGCTGTTTTGTTTTTTGCATCATCAACTTTGATAATGTGAAATCCGAATTGAGATTCTACCAAATCAACTGTTCCAACTGGTTTAGAGAAAATAAATCCGTTATAAGTTTGGTCTAATTGATTGTTTTTTCCAACCCAACCAATGCTTCCTTTTTGTACAGCAGATGATTTATCATCCGATTTTGTTGAAGCAACTTCTCCAAAAGAAGCTGGATTAGCTTTTACTTCAGCTAAAATTTGTTCAGCTAATTTTTTTGCTTCGTCTTTTGTACGTTTTACTCCGTTTCCAGCAGCGCTTCCTGTATAAGAAACTAAGATATGGCTAGATTTTACAGAATCTTTTACTTCTTTCGATTTCGAAAGTTTGTATAATTGGTATGTATTTCCAATTTTGAAAGGTCCACCAATTTGTCCAACTGTTGCAGTTTTCAAGAAGTTTGTTGCTTCTGGCCCTAATTGAGCTTGTTCTAATTCTGCTTTTGTAAAATAATTTGGAATAAATGGTTTCTCAGAATTTTGAGTCACATAAACCGAATCACTTTTTGCAGAACCAAACGCCGCAATTGTATCTGTAACATTGTTCACTTCGTCATGAACAATTTGAGTTGACAAATATTTGTTGATGTTTGCTAAAGCAACAGCATCGTCAGCAGTAGAAGCTCCAGCAGGGAAATACGTGTAGCTTAATTTTACTAAACCTTCTGCTTTGAACAATTTTGGATATTTCGCTTCATAAGCAGAAATTTCTTCGTCTGTTACTTTTACATTTAATTTTTTAGCTAAAGTTGCGTAATCTACAAAGGCGTACTGAATGTTTGCATTCGAAATATTGTATCCTTGTTGAATATCCGCTTCTTTACCTGTAACCGCTGTACCAGCCATTACATAACCAAAATATTTTTGAGATAAAATCTGTAATTTTATTTGTTCAGCAGTTTGCAACCAACCTCTATATTGTTGTTGCGCTTCTGGACTTGATGCCGCATTTGCTTCTAATTGCGCAATCTGTTGTTGTGCTTCTGCACCAGACGCCATTCCGAAGTTTTGAGCTGTATAGCTCCAAAATTCATCATCAGAAACTTTTAAACCTAATTTTTCAGCATGTTGTTTCAACACTTTCTGACTAACTAAGCTGTTCCAAGTTTGTTGAGCAATTTGATTTGGAGTTGCAGTTTGACCTTGATTTTCGTACATCTTTTGTGTTTGATCGTACGCACTCTGATATTCTGCAATACCAATAGGTTCTCCGTTCACTGTACCAACTACAGAAGGATCTCCAGTAAATAATTGTTTTATTTTTGAATTCTCTCCGAATAAATCTCCTGCAACGAAAGCTAACATTGCAACTCCGATTACCACGAAGATCAGCCAAGTTTTTTTACGAATTTCTCCTAAAACTGCCATTGTTTTATTTTAATGTTATTTCTATAATAGGTGGCGAAAATACGACAATACATTGAATAATAAAATAGAAGAAGCGACAAGTATGCGCTTTTTTGTTAATTTTTTTAACGCTCTTTAGAATTTTTGACTATCATCAACATACTTAAATCCTTGATTATTGAATAAAGTATAGGTTTCTAAATCGTCTGTAGCTTGCAAACCGTTTTTCGCTGTTAACGAATCGCCTTCCTTGCTAATTAAGTAAACTTCTTTCGATGTATAAACTGTTTTATTTTTCTTATTCCAAAATAATTGTTCGCTTTTCAACGAATCACCTTTCTCATTTACGATAATTACGTTTCCTCTACCTTCATACAATCCCGTTACATCACTCAACTTCGCCCAATCTGCTTGAAAATAACCTGGTTTTACGCTTCCTTTTTGATAAAAATCAAGGTCTACACCTTTTCTAAAAATCGTGTAAGGAGAATCTACCGTTGTAAATTCTTCTATTAATGGCGAACGAACATTCATTGAGATCCTACCTGAATCTCTATTTATAATATTCGCATTGATAAGTGTGCGTGTTGGGAATTCTACCTTCTTTTTACTGATAGGAGGAAGTTCTTTTTTACAAGAAAAAAGCAAAACGAAAACGCTAATCAGACCAAATACAAGAGTTGATTTAATTAAAACTTTTTCGTTTGCTTTTTTATACAATTTTTGTTTGTCCAAAATTAGTCAATAACTCTTTTTCTAAACCAAATATCGTTAATATCAAATCCAACTTTAACTCCGAAATAATTTTCTTTAATTAAGTTGTTTGCTGTTTTTCCTTTTTGTCCGTACTCTAACGAAATATTCATCATAGAACCATCATTTTGTTTTCCGATTGGAAATCCAAAACCTAAAGTTGCTCCATAAGCGTCAATATCTGTTCCGTGAATAGAGTATTGAGCTGATTGATAATACATACCAGCACGATACGTTACACGATTAAAATAACTTTTGTAACTATTATAATCTGGAATCCAATATCCTCCAACAGCAAAACGTACATTATTTTTGTAATCTACTGCAGAAGACATTGTTGTGTTTTGACCTTCTAATGGTTGAGAGAAATCTTTCCAATTATTATATTTTGCTTCTACAGCTAACGACCACGTATTATCTTTAGAATAAGATGCTCCTAAAGTAAATTGTTGTGGAATCTTAGTTTTTCCATTATCAATTCTAATAATAGAAATTGTATCTACAGAAGATTGTGTTGTTCCAATATATGTGTAAGAAGTTGTAAGATCTGTAACATCAGTTCTTAGCTTAGTTCCTAATGTATAAGTAGCTCCAATGTTTAAATTGTTATTTTTTCCAATTTTCTTTGTATACATAGATCCTAAAGTAAATTGAGCACCACGATAGTTCGATTTATCGCTATAATCTACAGCTAAACTTGCTCCATCTACAGCTAAAATCTCATTACGTTGTAACTCTCCGAAAAGATAATTAACGCGTAAACCTAAAGAAAATCCTTTTGAAAGATTTCTTGAATAAAAAGCATGAAGACTATTTAACCCTCCATCACCTTTCATTTGTACCGTTTGTTTGATATTATTTTTCTCAGAAGTATTCATAATATCATATCCCAACGCTGTGTAAGGTTGAAAACCAACTCCGAAACTTCCTTTTTCACCAACTGGAAAAGCCAATGAAATATTAGAAACATTGAAACGACCAGCATTTTCCTTATCTGTTCCAGATTTGAAATTATAATTAGTTCCACTTCCACTTGCATTGAAAGTTGTCATGCGCAAGTTTTGGTTTGCCGCCGGATTCGAGAAGTTCGCACTTTGTCCAAAAGGATTCGTAGGAACCGTTGAGATACCGCCCATACCAGCTTGTTCAGTATTATTATCAAACAATTGCTCCCCTACTCCGTATGCCGAATAAGGTGAAACTGATATTGACTGAGCTTTTATTGTTACCACGCTAAATAGTGATAAACTACAAATAATCCACTTCATTATGAATGTATAATAGAATTCTAAGACGCAAATATGATGATTTGTTGCGAATTGTAAAAATTAGATTGCAAAAATGAGCTGTTAATTATGTATTAAAATATTAAAACAGCTTATTTTTTGCAAAGATAAAAATATTTTAAAATTTATTTCTCGGTAAATGAACAAGATAGCTTTTTCGTATAAAAAATATTTTAAATAATGTTTGGTGGAACAGATTTTCGCTCTATATTTGCATCACAATTAAGGCGGTGCCTTAGCTCAGTTGGTAGAGCAAAGGACTGAAAATCCTTGTGTCCCTGGTTCGATTCCTGGAGGCACCACTGCTTAAAACCTCAATCAAATGATTGAGGTTTTTTTTGTTTTAATTTTTAAATGTTAATAATATCTTAATTATTTTTTTAGTATTTTTCTTGAGATTACTTCATTATTAGTATAGAAATTAACAATATATTGTCCTTTTGGTAAATTAGCTATATTTATTTGGTCGCCTTTTACTTCTTTAAGAATTCTACCTGTAAAATCCAGAACACGAATTTTTTCTACTTTCTCTAAACCTTTTATGTAAATAATATCCGAAGTTGGATTTGGATAAACTGATACTTGTTTTTTATTCGCTTCGTATGTTCCTAATGTTAATGCTTCTACTTTTACATTACCCAATTTTAGTATCATAGATTCTTTATAATCAGTCTTATAATGCCTGAAAACTATTTTTACTTTTTGACCAACATACTCATCTATTGACAAATTAATATCTTTTGGAACTTCTGAATAATCTTGATCGAGCTTTTCAGTAAAAATAGGGTTTTCATTACCTGTAAACGTAGAAGTAGAAGGTAATATATAAACACTATAATTCTCTTTTGCTAATTCTAGCGACATATTAGAAATGCTAAAAGATAGTTTTAAATTCTTTTCAGAAGGCAATGTTATTTCAGGACTAACTAGAATATTATCAGTATTTATAGGCATAAAAACTATATTAGATATAGAAATAGCACAAGAGCCAAATGGTGTTGCATCATTATAAAATTCCCACATAAAACCATCACCATCTAGTTCTGACCTTGTCCATAAATTTCTTGTTCCTTCTGGAGAAAAATTTTCTTCGAAAATAATAGTATTTTGCGCATTAGCAAATCCTAATATAAATGTAGTAAGTAGTAAAAAGTTTTTTTTCATATTGAATTAATTATTAATGATTTAAAAATACAATTATTTCACTAACAAACATTAGTTTTAAAAACAAATCTATAAAAGCTTATTTAAATAAAAAAAGCATCAATATTTATTGATGCTTTTAGTAAAATATTCTAAAATAACTGTTTACACATTAAACAAGAAATGCATAATATCACCATCTTGTACGATGTATGCTTTTCCTTCTACGTTCAATTTTCCTGCTTCACGACATTTAGATTCTGATCCGTAAGTGATATAATCATCAAATTTGATTACCTCTGCACGAATAAATCCTTTCTCAAAATCAGTGTGAATAACTCCTGCCGCTTGTGGTCCAGTAAAACCTTTTTTGATTGTCCAAGCACGAACTTCTTTTACACCTGCTGTGAAATAAGTTTCTAAATCTAACAATGTGTAAGCAGAACGAATCAAACGATTAACTCCTGGTTCTTCTAATCCTAACTCTTCTAAGAAAATTTGACGCTCATCAAACGTTTCTAATTCATTGATATCAGCTTCAATTTGTGCCGCTAAAATTAGCACTTCTGCGTGTTCATCTTTTACAGCTTCTTTTACTTTTTCTACCCATTCGTTGCCGTCTTTTGCAGCAGATTCGTCTACATTACATAAGTACAAAACTGGTTTAGAAGTAATTAATTGTAACGAATCCACAATTTCTTGCTCTTTTTCGTCCAAATCCATTTCACGAACATTTTTCAACTCTTCTAAATGAGCGATTACAGCTGTTAAAACTTCTACAACTTTTTGTTCGTCTTTATTTCCCGCTTTTGCTGCTTTTTTAGATTTATCGATACGTTTTGTAACTGTATCCAAATCTTTTAATTGCAACTCAATATCGATTGTTTCTTTATCGCGTAATGGATTAATAGAACCATCAACGTGTGTAATATTTTCGTTTTCGAAACAACGTAAAACGTGAATAATTGCATTACACTCGCGGATATTTCCTAAAAATTGATTTCCTAAACCTTCTCCCTTACTTGCTCCTTTTACCAAACCAGCAATATCTACAATTTCTACAACCGCAGGCACAACGCGCTCTGGATTTACAATTGCTTCTAACTGATTTAGACGAGTATCTGGTACAGAAACTGTTCCTACATTTGGTTCAATTGTACAGAAAGGATAATTCGCCGATTGCGCTTTTGCATTCGACAAACAGTTAAATAAAGTAGATTTACCAACATTAGGCAATCCAACAATTCCACATTTCATATATGTTGTCTCTTTTTTTTTAATGATTGAATATTAGAACGATGTTCTAATAATTTTGTGCAAAGATAATGATTTCCATTAAATTTATTTAACCGAAGAAACTCTGTTCAATTTTATGTTTAATACATTTCCAGAATATGATTTCATTTCACCATAAAAACAATCACAAGTTGCATTATAAGTCAAATCATAATAATTAGAAGTTTTATCAAGATTTATCTTTCTGAATTTGAGTTGAGGAAATTTAAACACAACAGAATCTGTCACGTCTTTTTCATAACCGTCCTGAAAATCAAATTCTATTTTCAATTTTGATTTATTTCTCGAAACATCCATAATCGCATCATTTTTCGACAAAGGAACTTCTACCACTTTCGATTTATAATCCAAAAAATCTTGTTTCCATTTTCCTTCAATCGTTTTTATGTAATTGGATGCGCAACTTGTGAGAAATAGCAAAATGATAAATCCTAAAAAATGTTTCATAAGTGTTAATTTTTAATTGAAAATACAATTATTTATTTACATTTACTTAAATACTTATTACAATGAAATTAAAAGCCTTAATCGTAAGTTTTATGATTGCTTTCGCAGGAATCGTAAACGCGCAAACAGCAACAGAAATATTAACAAAAGCTCAAAATCAAGCGAAAGTTGAAAATAAAAATGTCTTCTTAATTTTTCATGCTTCTTGGTGTGGATGGTGTAAAAAGATGGAAAAAAATATGGACGATCCAGCTGTGAAACCATATTTTGATGCGAATTATGTCAAAACATTTATTACTGTTCAAGAACGTGCTGAAAAGAAAAATTTAGAAACGCCAGGCGGCGCTGAAATTAACGAAAAATTAGGTGGAAAAGATCAAGGTTTACCTTTTTGGGTAATTCTAGATTCGAACGGAAAAGTTCTAGAAGATTCTCGCGTAAATGGAGAAAATATTGGTGGTCCAGCTTCTGAAGAAGAAGTAAATCATTTGATTACAAAACTTGAAAAAACATCAAAAAACGATAAAGTTGATTCAGAAAAAATCAAAGAAGTTTTTATCTTGAAAAAGAAATAGATGACTAGTCCTAAAATAATATTTAAGCCCGAAGGAATATGTTTTTTTCAGTTTTTTTTATATTTTTTTTGGAGTCTTATTTTTAAGACTCAAGAGAGATCTTAGACTGTTATAGAGATAAACACTTTGTTTAAACATATTACTTTAGTTCATCTATATTTTCAGGTTTTCCTATCAAGAATTCTTGTTTTAAAACATTAAAATATTTTGTGTAATTTCGTCTTACCATAAATTGGTCACACATTTGAGAAAATTATGTCTCAATTCATTTTTTAGAATTTCTCAGTAAAGTGAATTGAGATTCAAATTGTTTTAGATTATTTTAATTATAAAAATCATAATGCACAACATATTGTTATAGTGAGTTAAGAAAGGGTTTGAGCTCATTATTATAATAATTAATTTTTAATCTGTTCAAATTTCTCGAACTTTTTTTATTCTTCAATATAATCAAGAGGAATATGCCAAATTTCGGTTTTATTTTTTTCTCGAAAGAAGTCTAAATGTCCAATTTCATTCAATCCATATTCTTTTGGAATGATATTTAAACGTTTTTTCTTCGCATTTTTCAAAACAAATTGCGCAAATAAATCTACAGATTTTGGCGTTGCCATAAAATCATCATCCAAACTAATGATTAAAACAGGTTTTGTAATTTCATCATACAAATTTTGAGTTTCATCTGCATAACCTAAAATAGAAGTTTCATTCAGAATTAATTTTCGCCAATCTTTTGCAATTCCAATTGGAATTGGTTCGCCCATTCCAACTTTTTGAGAAGGAAAAAATCCGTAAAAAGCAGACAAAATAGGAATCGCAATACGAAAAAAGAAATTCACTTTTGGCTTATCTTTTTGATGAAAATTTTTGATATAACCATATTGTGAGCCAATCGTTACAATTTTATCATAAACTTTGTAAGCGCGTGTCAAACCAATCATAATTCCGCCAATGCTATGACCAATTAAAAATTTTTCGTGATTGGGATAAAATTCTTCTATATATTGTGTCAGACCTAAAAAATCTTTGTCCGCCCAATCTGTAAAATGCGCTTCAAAATCTTTTAACTTTTTTGGTTTAGAATCGCCGATTCCTCGATAATCATAGGTAAAAACTAAATATCCTTTGTTAGCTAAATACGTTGCATATTTGGCATAAAAAGTTTGTTTAACACCAATTGCAGACGAAATGACAATAATTTTTTTGGTTGCATTATTTTCACCAAAAGAGGTCACTGCAATTTTGAATCCGTCGGAAGTATCGATTTGAAAAGTTTTCATATTTCAATGGTTTGAAGGTTAAAGTTAAAATTTTATCTCAAATCTTTTTTATAAAGTGAAAACATCATTCAAAATCTTTATTTTTACCAGATAATTATTGAACCGAATGAAAAATATATTCAGCCTATTTTTAGCGTCAATTTTATTGCTTTCAGTTTTTTCGTGCAAAGAAGACGATTCGTTGGCAATATCGCAAGATCAATTATTGCGATCTGGAAAATGGCAATTGAAAGAAATTAGAAAAACGAAAGGGAATATAACGGAAACTGACAAATTGTTGGCTTGTGAACGACAATCTACATTAGATTTTTCGGATGTTAAGAATTATAATTCTAACATGTATAAAACTGAAAAAGGAAATTGTGTGCAAGAACAAACGACAGGAACGTATGTGTATAATACGTTTAAAACAAAACGTTTGTTAACGATGTCTCTGAATGATACAACGCAATATGAGTACTATGTGAAACAATTAGATCCAAAATATTTGGTTTTGCAAGATACATTGAGCAAAGTAGATACGATAAAGCTTCGTTTGCAAGTTTTTGAAATTGTAAAATAATAAAGAAAAATACCTTCCATCTTGGAAGGTATTTTTTATTCGAACATTTTTCGTGTAATAAAATCTTTGTCTAAACTCCAAGCACGTGCGGGAGAATATTCTCGTCCATAATAAATGATTTGAATATGTAATTTGTTCCACAATTCTTTTGGAAAGATTTTTTTCGCATCTTTTTCTGTTTCCTCAACATTTTTCCCTTTTGTCAATTTCCATAATTTCATCAAACGATGAATATGTGTGTCGACAGGAAAAGCAGGATGACCAAACCATTGAGACATCACAACCGAAGCAGTTTTATGCCCAACGCCAGGTAATTCTTCTAATTCTTCAAAACCTTCTGGAACTTCTCCATCGTATTTTTCGATTAAAATTTCGGATAAACGTTTGATGTTTTTGGCTTTTGTGTTTGATAAACCAATTTCGCGGATATAATATTTTATTTCATCTACTTCTAACAGCGACATTGCTTTTGCGTTGGCAGCTTTCGCAAATAATTCGGGTGTTACTTGATTCACTTTTTTATCTGTTGTTTGGGCAGATAATAAAACGGCAATCAATAATGTAAAAGCATCTTGATGATCTAATGGAATTGGTGGAACTGGATATAATTTTTCCAATTCATCAATCACAAATTGGATACGTTCTTTCTTTAACATCATAAGTTCTGAAACTTTTTGTGTAAAAATAGGGAAAGATCTTTAATTTCGCTTTATGTTTTACGAAATGCGAAGCTCGCTATTAGAAAATCGAAGTTCGAATATTTTTCGTAAGTTTTAAAATAACAGCTTTTCCTTTTTTTAACCTTTTCATTTTAATTTTTCAATTTTTATTCATTTAAAAATGACATCGGATTTGCAGATGAGTGTCAATTCTTTGAAATGAGCGTAAAAAGTTTTACTGAGCGGTAGCGAACGATTTTAAAAGTTTTAGCGAATAAAAAGATTATTGACCATCGAAAATCCAAGTCTTGATTTTTTTGATTCGTTTTTTCATCAAGGAAAAAATGAATGAAGTTGTTAAGTGCTAGAATTTAGTAATTAGAAACTCAAAATTCAAAAATTTTAAAAAAGTAAAGTTTAAGCGACTTATTTTGGCGTTGTGTAACATTACATTTGTAGTATAAATAAAAGATTAATTAGTTAAATCAGTAATGATTCAAGATTTAATCATTATTTTTACGAGAAGTTCTAAAGATAAATCAAGATGTTAAAAATAGGAGATAAAGTTCCAGATTTTAAAGGAATTGATCAAGATGGAAACGAAGTTTCGTACCAAGATTTTGCAGGAAAAAAATTAGTCGTTTTCTTTTATCCAAAAGCAAGTACGCCTGGTTGTACAGCCGAAGCATGTGATTTGCGCGATAACGAAAATGCATTGAAGGCACAAGGTTATCATTTGGTTGGAGTAAGTGCAGATTCTGTGAAAAGACAAAAGAATTTTGCAGAGAAAAACAATTTACCTTTTCCTTTGCTTGCAGACGAAAATCACGAAATTTTAAATGCTTTTGGCGTTTGGGGACCAAAGAAATTTATGGGACGCGAATTTGATGGAATTCATCGTACAACTTTCATCATTGATGAAAAAGGAGTGATTACAGATGTAATCGAAAAAGTGAAAACAAAAGAACACGCAAAACAAATTTTAGAAAAATAAAAAATAATATAATGAGCGATTTAGACAATAAAAAGAAAGCGTTACAGCTGATCTTAGATAAGATGGACAAAGCTTACGGGAAAGGAACTGTAATGCGTATGGGAGATTCGGCTGTTGATGATAAAATAGAAGTAATTCCTTCTGGATCTTTGGGATTAGATTTGGCGTTAGGAGTAGGAGGTTATCCTCGCGGACGTGTTATCGAAATCTACGGACCAGAATCTTCAGGTAAAACAACATTAACGTTACACGCTATTGCAGAAGCGCAAAAAGCTGGTGGTATTGCTGCTTTTATTGATGCTGAGCATGCTTTTGACCGTTATTATGCTGCGAAATTAGGTGTTGATGTAGAAAACTTAATTATTTCTCAACCAGATAATGGGGAGCAAGCGTTAGAAATTGCAGATAACTTAATTCGTTCGGGAGCGATAGATATCATCGTAATTGACTCTGTTGCGGCTCTTACTCCAAAAGCGGAGATTGAAGGTGAAATGGGAGATTCTCGTATGGGATTACAAGCACGTTTGATGTCGCAAGCTTTACGTAAATTGACAGGAACAATCAATAAAACGAAATGTACAGCGATTTTCATTAACCAATTACGTGAAAAAATTGGGGTAATGTTCGGAAATCCTGAAACAACAACTGGTGGTAATGCCTTAAAGTTCTATGCATCTGTACGTTTGGATATCCGTCGTTCTACTCAAATCAAAAATGGAGATGAGGTAATCGGAAATCACTCGAAAGTAAAAGTGGTTAAAAATAAAGTTGCTCCACCATTCCGTCAAGCAGAATTTGATATTATGTACGGTGAAGGAATTTCTAAAGTTGGAGAAATTTTGGATATGGGTGTTGAGAAAGGAATTGTAAACAAATCTGGTTCTTGGTATTCATACAACGATAGCAAATTAGGGCAAGGTCGCGATGCTGTAAAAGAAGTATTGAAAGATAATCCTGAATTGGCAGAAGAAATTGAAGCTAAAATTGTTGCATTAATCAAAGGTGAGCCAGTAGATGGAAAACCTTCTGTTGATAATCCAGCTGACGAAGCAGAATTATTTGCTGAAGATTAATTCGAAAGAATTTTTATATAATGATTTTTAAGCTCTGAGGAAACTCAGAGCTTTTTTGTTATCTTTAAAATTCACTAATATTTATGTATGAGAAAATTATTTTTATTTGGTTGTATTTTATGCTTTTTTAATTCTTGTTACTCACCAAAATATGCATTAACAGATGTATTATTAAATCCAGATAAGAAATTAGTTCATCTTGATAAAACCTTTTTATTGGTTAAAAATAATTTTCCATTTAATGCTGTAAAATTTAATGAAAAGGTTGAT
The DNA here is from genome assembly GCF_029842105.1 of Empedobacter sp. GD03797. Lineage (NCBI taxonomy): Bacteria > Pseudomonadati > Bacteroidota > Flavobacteriia > Flavobacteriales > Weeksellaceae > Empedobacter > Empedobacter sp. GD03797. The sequence goes on along the minus strand of NZ_JAOCFS010000034.1, from coordinate 13,045 downwards.
AATGATTTCAAATCTCTTTTTGGTTCTCAGTTATATCTTCAACAAAATTTTATTGATTTTGATGTAAGTGATTTTAAATATCTATTAACAAAAGATGAATTAATTTTAATAAAAGATCAGACAAATAAAGATTATTTATTACTGTTGAAAACATTGTTGAAGCCTGCTTATAAAAATGGTAAAAAAGATAATTCAATGAACAATAATCAGATGAAAAGAGAGTATCATATTATTCTTGAAGTTTATGATTTACAAAATTTGGAAAAGATTTATGCGAAAGAATCAGGATCAATTTTAGAGTTTAAACATGAAGGAGTTTCGGCTTCTACTACTTCTGAAGTTCAATTGGAAAAGACTTTTCAGCTTTTATTTAATGATTTTAAAATTTTTATCAATAAATAATGAGGTTATTAAAATAAAAAACCACTTCTGCAGAAGTGGTTTGTCATGTTGAATTCATTTCAACATAGTATATTGTTTATGATGAGAATCTGAAACGAGTTCAGATTGACATACTAGAATTTACTCCAACATATATTTCAATTTGTAGCCAAACATTCCACGATCTTTGATCATATCAGCAACACCTTCTGGGCATTCATTTTCCCAATCTTGTTCGGCATTGGCGATTTTTTCTAAAATTCGGCGAGAATAAGAATCTAAATAACCTCTGTTGTAATTCAAAATATCTTGAATTCTTCCGTTATATAAGAAATATTTGTACAACTCGTGCACACTATCACTTACTTGTAGATTTTTCGACGTCAACAAAATATCTTTTTCTTTGTCTAAATATGGATACAGATAAACTTTTACATTTTTCTTGAATAATTTCCCGAAAGCTTCCATAATTCCGCCAGGTAAATCGGCATAATATTGCTCATTGAAAATTTCGACCAAATTATTAACACCCATTGCTAAACCAACTTTGGTTTGATTTCGAGTGAATTTTGAGAAATAATCGACTAATTTATAATATTCAGAAAAGTTAGAAATGATAACATTGTAACCTAAACTACCAATAATATCAGCGCGATCTAAGAAATCTCGTTCATTCAATTCGCCTTCAAAACCAGAAGCAATCAAATTAGAAAGTGTAATTTCGAATAAAATTTCGGTATTATCTGTTCGAACATCATCTTCTTGTTTGAAAATCTCCAAACCACCTTTGAACATATCCATATTGACATTCATAAAAGGACGGAAAGAGCCACGAACAGCGAAGATATTTTTCTTGTATAATAAATCGGCAGGTAAAATATTTTTTCCCTGTGGATTGAAAACCGCAACATCAGTCATTCCATTTTTAACCAATTGAAGCGACATCAAACGATTATCAACATATTTGAATTGTGGACCACGAAAGTTAATCATGTCAATTTCTAACTGATCTTTATCCAACGTATCGTACAAAGATTTGATTAATTTTCGAGGATTATCGTAGTAATAATAAGCACCATAAATCAAATTAACACCCAAAACACCTAAAGTTTCTTGTTGCAATTGAGCCGTATTTTCTTTGAATTTGACGTGAAAAATAATCTCGTTTGCTTTTTCTTCTTCTGCATTCAATTTGAAACGTAAACCAATCCAACCTTGACCTTCATTTTTCTTCGAATAATCAATTGTTGTCACTGTATTTGCGTACGTAAAAAATGCTTTTTCTTTGTAGTGATCGTGTATTAGACGCTCTTTCATCAATTCCATCTCATGATCCAGCATCTTTTTAAGGCGAGCTTGTGTCACATAACGACGATTTTCTTCTACACCATATATCGAATCGGACATTTCTTTGTCATAAGCACTCATCGCTTTTGCAACAGTACCCGAAGCAGCACCTGCGCGATAAAAAAAACGAACGGTCTCTTGACCTGCTCCAATTTCTGCAAAAGAACCGTATATTTTCGGATTCAAATTGATCTCTAAAGCTTTTTGTTTAGGAGTAAGAACTTGTTCTAATGCCATATTTTAATTTCAAATAGTTTGTGGTAAATTTACCAAATCATTATGGCTAAATCAAATATAAGAATACATTTTTTAGGAACTGGGACTTCGCAAGGAATTCCGATTATTGGTAGCGATCATCCAGTGTGTTTGTCAACAAATCAAAAAGATAAACGTTTGCGTTCTTCTTTGTTGTTAGAAAAGGATGGAAAGGTTGTTACGATAGATAGTGGACCAGATTTTAGACAGCAAATGTTGCGTTATAATGCGCAAAGATTGGACGGAATTCTGTATACACACGAACATAATGATCATGTTTTAGGATTGGATGATATTCGTCCTTTGGTTTTTAAATCTGGAGAAGATATGAATGTCTATGGTTTGAAGAGAGTGTTGGATGAATTACATAATCGATTTCCATATATGTTTGCTGAACATAAATATCCTGGAGTGCCAACGGTGATAGAAAATGTTGTGGAAGATGAAAAATTTTCGGTAGCTGGATTTACGATTGAACCAATAAAGGTTTTGCATGGACCTTTGCCTATTTTGGGCTATTTGATTGATGATAAAATTGCTTATTTAACGGATGTAAAAACGATCCCAACAGAATCTCTAGAAAAATTACGAGGAGTAGAAGTTTTAATCATTAGTGCGTTGCGAGTAGAACAAGAACATTTTTCGCATATATTATTAGATGAAGCAATACTATACTCGGATTTGATAGGCGCAAAGCAGACTTATTTTACACATATTTCGCATCATTTGGGATTTCATGATGAAGTAGAGGAAAAATTACCAAAAGGTAAACATTTGGCTTACGATACGTTAGAAATAATTCTGTAAAAAGTTTAAAAAATAGTTGGAAAAATAAATAAACTAACATTATATTTGCAGTCCATAAAGGCTCGGATGGCGGAATTGGTAGACGCGCACGACTCAAACTCGTGTTCCTTTGGAGTGTGGGTTCGATTCCCACTCCGAGTACTGAAATTAAGACTTAATAGATTATTTAATAATCAGTTAAGTCTTTTTTTTGTTTTATTCAGTACCACATTTTGTACCACTTCCTAATTTTTTTAAAATTACATATTTTATTCTAATCATTTTATACGATTATGACATAATATTTTCCTTAAGAAAAAGTTAAAGTATTGTTTTTTTTATTATTTGCTTAATATAGTATATTGTTAATTATTGTAATTTTAATCTTAAAAACTTCCTCATATACAGCATATTGTATTTTGAAGTAAGTTAAGTGAATTTTTCAAATAGGTTACTTGAAAATATTTGATAATCAATCACTTGTGTAATTAAAATAATAGTGTAACCTTTGTAAAAAAAAAGAAGAAATGAGTAATACTTATGATTTTTCTAAAAGTGAGAGTAGTAAAAAATTAATTACTAGGAAGCAATTGCAAGAACTTTTAGATATTAGTTATACCACTATTTTAAGGTGGGAGAAGTCGGAATTTTTGAACGGTTATAAAATCGGGAAAAAGGTTTATTATGCATCAGAAGATATAGAAAATTTATTAACAAAAAATTAAAAAAAGAATGAAGAATAAGAATTATCAGTATTTTGTAAATCCGTTAAATAGCAATGATTTTAATTTCTCAAAATCAAGTTATAAATTCAAATTGGAAGCTTATACAAGTGTTCAAAAAGTTATTCTTGGTGAATTGTTTCCAATGATTTAGGGTAGTTATATTAAGGCGCAAAATTGATTCAATTTCAATAAACAGACTTAAAGTATTGAATGATTATTTAGAAATTTCATTCCTGCTAAAATAAAGTTTCATGAATTGTAGATTCAAGAGATTTAAATTATCTATCCTTATCCAAGGGTAAAACAAATTCAAAATATTTATTAAAGTACAATTTGCTTTGTGGTTATTAATCATGAATAGCATTTCTATTGCTTTATTATTAAGGAAAATAACAATTGATGGAGAGTCCATCAGTAAATCAATTTTTTTAAAAAAAATATATGTTTTTAAACGTAAATGAAAGGGTTAACCCTTTCTCAAATTTGTTTTTTCAGAATGAAATGACAGAAGATAATGTGAATAATGCAGTAAATAATGTATTAGAGCTTTCTCATATTGATGAGTTTATTTATTCTAATGCTATATATATGGCAATAAAAATTAAAAGAGGTATTGATGAAAATATTCTGTATGATTATCTAGTCTATTATGAAGATTTTTATTCGGAAACAATTTCTTTTGGGACTTTTGAACTCTTGTTAGAAAATATAATAGAAATCATTAATACTATTTGTTTAATAGATGATGTTTTTGATGAAATAATTTCTGTAAACACGAATCAATTCTTTTATCTAGTAAATCAATTATATGCGATAGGGTTTAAAGGTATTAGACCTTCAAATAATTCTAATTTTGATTCTTTTGAAGTTACTAGATATAATAGTGATATGGTACAAATAATATCAGCTTATTTAACAGTAGGTGATTGCAATAATGATATTAATATTTTTAACAATTGTAGAAATTACTTGTTAAATCTTGAAGGAGGATATGATAGGGTTTATAATTGTTTACTTCAACTTTCTGATGATGGCTTACGAATGATTGAATGTTTTAATAAGAGTTTTCTTTCAATTGAAATTAACACTAGAGAATTTTTAAGATTTATTGAAATCTTATTAAGTTACAGAGAAGTAGCTTTCAATTGATAATCCTAGTCCTATTCTAGGGCGTAAATTTAAATCCAATTTTATAATAAGAATATATTTCCTTTGTGATTATCATCACGAACAGGATTTTATATGTCTTGTTTTTACTAAAAAAGGAGGTTATTACACCTCCTTTTTTTATCTCAAGAATCTATCAGCAAAGTAATTAACTTTTGTGATTAATCGCTCACCGATAGTTCTCCTTTCTCTGAATGAAGGTTTTTCTTTTAATGTTTCAACTAGTTCGTTGTTAGTAGGAAAGCGACCTGTAAACAAATAGCTTTCTAATGTTTCTTGTAATTTATTACTATCAAGTTTCTCTTCTCTAATTAAGTAGTTAAACTCTTTTAGTTTTTGAATATTAATAAATTCATCAAAAGCATCAATAATTATTTCAGAATCTTGTAAGAATGGTAATTGTTCAGCAATAAATTGTTCAATTAAATCTCGTTTATTTCTTAATATAGGGTCATTATCAATCATAGATAAAATTTCAGATTGACGTTTTTTCTTTGTACCTTTTTCAATATCTTCTTCTTCCAAGTTAGATAGTAGACGAATGATATAATCTACATTTATGATATCCTTATGAATTAATTCTAGGTTGAAATCAACCTCGTTTAAAATTGATTCTTTATTAGGCGAGTTTTCTGCTTCACGTTTTAAATCTTGATATTTAGATGCGTAATTATTAAAATTTTGCTCATCTAATAATAGTTCATCAAAACTAAAATCAGTGTATGTATCCATTCTATTTTTTAACCTCAACAATTCTCTGAATGCTTTTACAAACTGTAATTTTTGTGATTCTGAATAGAACTCATCAACACTTCCTACATTTGGTGCTATTGTTAATAATGCTTTTACAGCTTCATTAAATTGGTCAATGTAATCTTCTAATGGAGGTATTATGATAGTTTCTTTAGCATCTTTATTAGAGAATAGTTCAATCGCTTCATCTGTAGCATTCTTTAAGTTTCTGAACACTACAATTTGTCCGTGACTTTTCTTATCTCCTTTTAGGCGATTTGTTCGCGAATAAGCTTGAATTAAACCGTGATATTTTAAATTTTTATCAACATATAATGTGTTTAGGGGCGGAGAATCAAAGCCTGTTAGAAACATATTTACAACAAATAAGATGTCTATTTCTCTATTTTTTACACGCTTTGCAATATTCTTATAATAATTGTTGAATGATTTGCTGTCTTTCGTAGAATAATTTGTTCCAAACTCAATGTTATATTCTTTGATGTAAGTTTCTAAAACATCTCTCGTATGAATATCAATTTTAGTGTTACTAAAATCTAATTGTTCTTCTGGTATTTCACCTGATTTATCCTCGTTAGCATCTTCGTTAGCAGTATAACTAAATATTGTTGCAATTTTAAAGTTGTGTTTTCCTTCAGATTTTAGCCTTCTGAAAGTATCAAAGTATTTGATTAATGTTTTGGTATTACTAATACAAAACATGCCTGTAAAACCATTATTTTTAGACTTACTTGAATGATTTTGAATAATGTATTGACTTATTTTTTTAATTCTTTCATCACTTTCAAATAATTCTTTTGTATCAATGGCTTCTACTTCAATATCAAGATTATTTTTTGAATTGTCTTTGTACTTGTATTTACCTACATATTCAATTGAAAAAGGTAATACATTGTTATCGTTTATTGCATCTGTTATAACATAATCATGCAAACGTTCACCAAATAAATCTTTAGTCAAATGTTTTACTCCATTTTTAGTAATTGCGTTTTCTGCTAAAATTGGAGTTCCTGTAAAACCAAACATTTGGTGATTTCTGAAAAACTTTACAATTCTTTTGTGCGTATCACCAAACTGAGAACGGTGACATTCATCAAAAATAAAAACCACTTTTCTATCAGCTAAATCATTCATCACTTTTGTATGCTTTTCTTTACTGATAGCTGTATTTAACTTTTGTATAGTAGTTACAATTAATTTGGTGTTTACATCTGCAAATTGTTTTACTAATGTTTGTGTACTCTCTGTAGAATCGACAGAACCTGGACTAAAAGCGTTAAACTCTTTTGATGTTTGGTAATCTAAATCTGTTCTATCAACGCAAAAAATAACCTTATCTACTTTTGGAATTTTGGATAAAATTTGGCTAGTTTTAAAGGATGTTAAAGTTTTTCCTGAGCCTGTTGTATGCCAAATATATCCATTTTTTGTACTTGTTTTTACTTTGTCGACAATGCGTTCCACAGCGTAATATTGGTATGGTCTTAATACCATTAACTGTTTAAAACCTTCGTGTAAAACAGTATAGCGTGTAATCATTTTACTTACGTGGCATTTATCTAAAAATGTGCTTGTAAAATCCTCTAATTCAGAAATACGTTTATTTTTTTCGTCAGTCCAATAAAATGTAAACTTAAAATCTTGCTCTTTACTATATGTGTAGTATTTAGTATTTACACCATTGCTAATAATATACAATTGTACATACTGAAATAGACCTAAACCAGCTCCGTAACTATGTTTATGATACCTCAGCACTTGGTTAAAAGCTTCTTTTATTTCTAAGCCACGTTTTTTTAACTCAATTTGAACTAAAGGTAAACCGTTGATAAGAATTGTAACATCATAACGGTTTTCGTACTTACCATACATAGTTACTTGGTTAGTTACTTGATATTCGTTTTGACACCAATGCTCTAGGTTCAGGAAATCAACGTAAATAGTTTCGTTATTATCATTTTTAAACGAAAATTTATCTCTTAATACCTTTGCTTTGTCAAATGGATTTAGAGCTTTAGTTAAATGATTGAGAATTTGTTTAAATTCTGAATCGGTATATGTTGTGTGATTAAACTTTTCTAATTGTTTTTTTAAATTAACAACTAAATCATCTTCGTTAATAATAGTTACACGCTCGTAACCGTTACTAACCAATTGTTGAATCATTTTATTTTCTAATGCTTGTTCTGATTGAGTGGTCATAGTTAATTAATTTACACAAACATTTGTTGTAGCAATCCTTTTTTATAAACTTCAGTTTTAGTAATTTCAGTTTCTACAGTTTCTATTTGCTTATCTATAGCTGATAAGAAATTTGCGATTTTGGTTTGTTCTTCCGATGAAGGAAAAGGTATTAAGAACTTCTTTAAATCATTACTATTTATTGAATTAATAGTTGCTCCTAAGTTTTTGTTTACATATTCTTTGTAAGTTGAATGTTGCATCCAATGAAAAATGTACTTATTAAAATTACTTCTATAAATTGTCATAAATGCCCCAAAAGCAAATCCATTTTCATTATCAGTTATCAGTGCATTTTTTCCTATAAGGTATTTGCTTCCATTCCTAACACATATAAGAATATCATCTGCTTTAACAGGATTATATTTCTTAACATTCACAAAAACATTATCATTAAATGATAATTTATTATTTTGAATATTAGAAGAACGCAATACTAACAATCCATCATCAACAACATCTTTAGGGCTATAAGTAAGTCCTGAAACTATTACTCCAATTTCCCCCAAAGTTTTCTCTTCCCACTCAGAATAATCGTTTTCGTTTTCGTCTTTAAAGCGTAATTGTTGCGAAAACAATTGTTGCATCACACCTTTTTTGTAAAGGCTTAGTTTTTCTTTTTTGGTATTTAAAAGTTCTAATTGCTTATCTACTGAGCCTAAAACCTCAGCGATTTTGGTTTGTTCTTGGAATGATGGGAAACTAAAAGATAGATTCTTTAAATCAGAACTATATATCCTTGTTATAGTAGTTGAATTTAATTTTGACCAATTAATATTATTTAGTAATCTATATAGAAAATTATTTGTGATTTTTTTTTCATTATTTTTTAGCCAAACTATATTTGAGTCTTGAAAATAAGAATCATTACCATCATAAATAACAGTTTTACCAACTGTACCACTACACGTTAGTAAAACATCGCTTTTTATTGGGAATTTATATTTGGATTTATATTCATTATAAAGCTCTCTTGATATAAATGCATCTGCTTTATTACCTAAAGTTCCAATCTTATAAAAAGGTACATCACCTTCCGTAGTAGTTTGGTTTGCAAAAATTCTTTTGCACATACAAACTTCAAAATTTCCTTCTACTTTTAGTTTATACCAATTATCTCTAAACTCAGGAAATCTTAATTTGGGTTGTAATATTTCCATGATTAAAAAGGTGTTTCAATATTCAACTGATTACAGAAATCTGCAATAGTTTGTTGGTTTTTTTTTAAATTAACATCCAATGCTTTTATTTCGTTCGCAATGGTATTAATATCAATTACCTCTTCATCTTCAAACGTATCTACATAACGAGGTATATTTAAATTATATTCGTTTTCACGCACCTCATCTAATTTTGCAACATAAGAAAATTTATCTTGAGTAGTTCTGTTTTGATAAGTATCAACAATTTTATTAATATGCTCAGGCAATAAAATATTTTGGTTTCCTTGTTTCTCAAAACCTTTACTTGCATCTATAAACAAAATGTCTTCGTTGTCTTTTCTGCATTTTTTCAGAACCAAAATACAAGTAGCTATACCTGTACCAAAAAATATATTGGCTGGTAAACCTATAACTGCATCTATTGCGTTTAGTTCTTCAATAAAATGTTTACGAATTTTTTCTTCTGTACTTCCACGAAACAAAACCCCATGAGGTAGTACAGTTGCCATTGTACCGTTTTCAGCTAAATGATGAAACATGTGTTGCACAAAAGCAAAATCGGCTTTTCCTTTAGGGGCTAAAGCTCCAAATTGAGAAAAACGCTCATCATCCATAAATAACGGATTAGCACTCCAATTGGCAGAAAATGGAGGGTTTGCAACAATAGCCTCAAATTGTTGTTCATTATGTTGAGGTCGCTCTAATGTATCTTCGTTTTTAATATCAAATTTTAAATATGATACATCATGCAAAATCATATTCATTCGAGCCAAGTTGTACGTTGTACGGTTCATTTCTTGTCCGTAAAATTGCCCAATCTCATCAACTTGTTTCGCTACACGTAAAAGTAAAGAACCTGAACCACACGTTGGGTCGTAAACCGATTTTAGTTTGGTTTTACCAACGGTAACTAACTTTGCTAAAATGGTAGAAACTTGTTGAGGTGTGTAAAATTCTCCAGCTTTTTGTCCAGCACCTTCGGCAAACTTTCCAATTAAATACTCGTATGCATCACCTAAAACATCAGATTCTGTATTTGCTAAATCAAAATCAATCTGATTAAGAGCATTCATTATCTTGGAAATTGTTCTGTTTCGTTCTTCTGCTGTTTTACCTATTTTTTGAGAGTTTAGGTCAATATCATAAAAAAGATTGTCAAAATCGTCTTGTGATTCTGTTCCTAATGTAGAGCGTTCAATATTACGTAAAATTCTTTCTAAGTCCTCTAATATAAATACATCAACACTTTCTTTATTTTCATCTTCAGATTTTGCATTTCCTTTCTTTGCAATTGAAGAAAAAAGCTCTGAAGGTTTTAAGAAATAACCAACCTTTTCAACCATGATAGATTTTAATTCCTCTAAGTCAGAATCACCTTGTTTAGTTCCTTCTATAATGTCTTCATATGTAATTCCATCAGGAGCTAAAACTATATTAATCTCGGTTAACATTTTTTCTGATAAATATTTGTAGAAAATGAATCCTAATATATAATCTTGGAACTGATTTGCATTCATTTTACCACGTAGTATATTAGCGATATCCCAAAGCTTTGATTCTAAGATACGTTTTTGTTCTTCTGACATTTTATTATTGTTATTACCGTCTAAAAGTAGAAAAATTGGGGGAATAAAAAAAGCTACAAACGGTTAGTAAGTAGCTTCATTTTTTTAATTTTTTGTAACATAGAGTTCTTTATTTTCTTTGGTTATATAATTTCTCCATCCAATTATATCAAATGCTTCTTTTATATCATAGTGTGAACCATTAAGAAGTAGATTAAATTCTTTTTGTATTCTATGTCTACTTGAGTTTAGTAGAAAGTAACCATGTATATGCGCTTGATTGTTTTTAATCTTCTTTTCTGATACGTAAGTTATTTCAGTTCCAAGCTTTTTGGCTAAGTAACTTAATATTTCATGTACACCATCAACTAAAATAGAGTTACGAAGGTCTATTGTTATACACCAAAAATTATCCTTAATCACTTTATGAGTTGCTGGTGATTTTTTTAGTGATTTTTTATAGGTTGAAACTCTTTTCGATTTTACGAATGATGCGATATTGGTATTGTTATTAGTTATTTGAGTTGTTTTGTTGCTCATGGTTGTCTATAAATTATTTGACATAGCGAAGCCAACTACACAAAGTAAATGTGCATGACTTCAGGTTAATTTTAAAATAAATAGTCTTCAGTTTCGAAAAAACATTTTTTAGAAGATTCATTATAATTGGATTGTACTATTTTTTTAATTAAAAAAGTAATGAGGAGTGGTTAAGTACATCATTTAAGAAGAAATATTGTACATTTTTGGACAAAAAAATAACGTTAATCAAGTTATAAATCTATTGATTTACAGTTGTTTGATAAGTTATTGTTTGATAATTAATTAGTTGTGTAAAAAAAATATAAAATTTCAGGAAAAAAATATTTTTTTGGTTTGAATACCTACATTTCTTTCTAAATATGAATGTTTCTTAGATGAGAATGAGAGGATACTAAGGGGGCTAATTTTAGTTGTAGAAGTTATAAATTATATCAATATTGCGTTGTAGTAATCAATGAAAATTATGGGACTTAAAAATGCATTAATTGGCTTTGTTATTGGCGATATATTGGGTGTGCCTGTTGAGTTTGTTGATAGAGAACTTCTTTTAGTTAATCCTGTAGTTGGACTTCGAGATTACGGGACACATAATCAGCCATTAGGTTCTTTCTCGGATGATACAAGTATGACTTTATGTACCATTGAATCATTAATAAATCAATATACTTTGGAAGAAGTAATGATATTGTTTTCTAAATGGTGTTATAATAATTATATGACTTCTCATGGAGTTACTTTTGATATTGGAATCACTACACAAAATGCAGTTCAGAATTTTTTAAATGGGGTTCCTTTAGAAAATTGTGGCGGAAGTGATATTAGGTCTAATGGTAATGGTTCATTGATGAGAATGTTACCCATTGCTTTTTACGTTAAAGATTTTGAATTTATAGATAGATATAATGTTGTTAAGAAGTATTCTTCATTAACTCACTCTCATGGAATTTCAATACTATGTTGTTTTTACTACACGGAGTTTTTAAGACTATTAATAAATGGATACAATGTTTCTGAAGCGTATATTCTCATGCAAGAATCATTTTTACAAAAGCTCATTATTAGTCAGATTGATATTTCTCAGATATCGGTTCTGTACCGTCTATTAAATACGGATGTATCTTTAATAGATATAGATGGTATAAAAAGTACAGGTTATGTTGTTAACACGTTAGAAGCATCACTTTGGTCAGTGCTTACATCTAAAACTTATAAGGATTCAGTATTGAAGGCTGTTAATTTAGGAGGAGATACTGATACAATTGGGGCAATAACAGGAAGTATAGCTAGCTTGGCTTACGGAATTAGTGATATCCCTTCAGATTGGACTAGTCAAATTCCAAAGTTTGACATAATTCAAAATTTAATAGTTGACTTTAATTCATTGTGTCAAAATTAGAGTATACACAATAGTGTTGAATTCCTCTTGAGCTTTAATCCTCCGCAAAAGCAGTAAAATAGTTTAATTTTTGTGTTAAAAATAAATACCCTATATTTGATACTGCTAAACTTAATGAATTATGACTAAAGCAAAGTATATCCGAGTATCTTCAATTGGACAAAATGAATCTCGTCAATTAGATGATAACTGTAAAATGTATATAGATAAGGTTAGTGGCAAGACTCCATTTATTGAAAGACCAGAAGGCAACAATCTTATTCAAGATATTAAGGATGGTAAAATTGATGAGGTAGAATTTCATGCTGTTGAACGTATTGGAAGAAATGCATACGACTCATTAGGTATTATCGAGTTCATGAAAAAAAATAAAATTCAGGTTACTATTACAAATCTTGGTTTAACGATGTTCTTGGATAATGGGAAGGTGAACCCAATGTTTAATGTAGCTGTGATGGTTCTTGCATCTTTTGCCGAGACAGAAAAGGAGAACATGGAAGAGCGTCAACGTGAGGGAATAGAAATTGCAAAGATTAAAGGTGTTTATAAAGGTAGAAAAGCAGGTGCAATTCAATCTGATGAACAATTACTGAATAGACATAGTGATGTCGTAAAACATTTGAAATTAGGAAAAAATTCTCTTAGAGAGATTAGTTTATTAACAGGCAAATCCGTTAATACAATAAGAAAGGTTAAAAAGATATATTTGTAAAAATAACAAAA
>NZ_JAOCFS010000033.1:0-30784 GCF_029842105.1 Empedobacter sp. GD03797 | reverse complement strand
TTCTTGAGGCTTTTTGTGTTCAATAAAGTTTTATGTTTTAAGTGCTACGTTCTACGTATAACATAAAACTTATTACGTAATACTTCAAAAACACCCCTACAATTCCCTCAAGGGGATATTTTTGTTAGGTTTTTATTCTGTAAGTCTTAAATCTTACGTCTTATAACTTACAACCCGCGTTAGGGATAGCAGTGGAAATCCTTTTGTAGGAATTGTATGTAATCTATACATGAAAGAAAAGAGCGAGGGAACGCCCAAATAAATTTTTCAATAGAAATATACTTTTATTGATAGGTTCATACTTAAGTATATGTGGAATATGGATTTGATTTCATAAAAAAAATATAAAATCTTGATTATGTTCAAAATTATTAGAAGTTTATCATTTCAAATTTAATAGCTTTACAGCTTAATATTATTCAATTGGATCAGAAAATATTAGATCACATTTTAAATAAGGATTGGGAACAAGCTTTTAAACTTCTTGTAAAAGATTATCATCAGAGAGTTTATTGGCAAATTCGTCGTATGATTTTGATTCATGAAGACGCAGATGATATTGCTCAAAATGTTTTTATCAAAATCTATCAAAATTTGAATTCATTCAAAAATGAATCGAAATTATCGACATGGATTTTTAGGATTACTTATAACGAAACCATTAATTTTATTCATAAAAATGCTAAAGAACAAAATGTTTCATTCGAAGATTATTCGATGAATATTGCGGATGATTTATCTACGGATGAATATTATACAGGTGATGAAATTGAGTTGAAATTACAAAAAGCTATCGCGAGTTTGCCAGAAAAACAGCGTGTAGTATTTATGATGAAATATTATGATGAAATGAAATATGAACAAATTTCTGAAATTTCGGGTACATCTGTTGGTGCACTAAAAGCCTCTTATCATCATGCAGTTACAAAAATTAAAGAATTTTTAGAGGATGAAGATTAAACCTTATTAACTTTTTTTTGTCTTATGTACGATATGAAAGAAAATGAATTAAAAAATAATTTTAAAGTTCCTGATAATTATTTTAAGAATTTGGAAGATGAAATTTATCTTAAAAGCTTAAAACAAAAGGAAAATTATACAACTCCAACTAATTATTTTGATGATTTAGAACAATCAATTTTATCGAAGACTATTGATAAAAAGGAAACGAAAATTATTCATTTTAATTTATGGTGGGCTGCTGCGTGCGTATTTTTAATCGCTTTGGTTTCGATTCCATTTGTGATGAATTTTCAGCAGAAAAACAAAACAGAAGTTGTGGATACAAAAACTGAAAATCACGTTTACGAGAAGATTTATGATTCATATATAGCGAGCGATCAAAACAAAAAATCGTCCAATGTAACATTAGACGATTCTGATTTTGCTTTATATGATTATTAAGAAATTCTAAATAATTTCTGCACTCAAACCTCGGTTCAATAATTCTGTGCATCGAGGTTTTAAATCTTCTAATTCACCTGTCAAGACTTCGCATTTACCTTTATAGTGAATCAAAATAGAACATTGTTCCGCTTGTTCTGGCGTGTGTTCACAAACATCAATCAACGACTCGATTACCCAATCAAAAGTATTCACATCGTCATTGTAAACAATAATTTGATATTTGTGCGATTCCTGTTCCAATACATCAACAGCCGAATCTTTTTCCGTTTCCCACATGGGTTGCGTTGCGTATTTTGTCATATCATTTTATTTTTTGAAATGTAGCGCAATCCACTCATTTCGTTGTTTTTTAGATACAAATTTCAAACCATTTTCTGTACAAAAAGCCAAGATATCATCAAAATCTTGCTCCATTAATCCACTTAAGAATAAATCTCCATTTTCATTCAAAACATTGATATAAGAAGGAATTTGACTGATCAAAATATTCTTGTTGATATTCGCTAAAATAATGTCAAATTGTTTGCTTCCTAAAAGTGAATTATCACCCATTTTAGCATCTAAACTAACACCATTTCGTTTTCCATTTTCGATAGAATTCTCGACTGCCCACTCGTCAATATCGATACATTCTGCATAATTTGCACCACGTTTCATTCCTAAAATTGCAAGAATTGACGTTCCACAACCCATGTCCAAAATATCTTTTCCTATAAATTCAGTTTCCAAGATATATTCTACCATCAAGTGTGTTGTAGAGTGGTGTCCAGTCCCAAAAGACATTTTTGGTTGAATGATAATTTCGTACGGAATATTTTCAACTGTTTCGTGAAATTCTGCACGAATCAAACATTGATCGTTCACTAAAATTGGTGTGAAATTTTCTTCCCAAGTTGCATTCCAATTTTGTTGTTCAATTTCTTGACGTGTATAAGAGAAATCAATGTTCTCGATAGAATCAATCACTTCTTTTACTTGGTCAATATTTTCGTCAGTTTTTGGCATGTAAGCATCAAAACCTTCTTCGTTTTCAACAAAACTTTCAAAAGGTAATTCAGAAATCATTGCAATAATAATTTCATTAAAAGGCTCTACTTCCGCAACTTTAAATTTATATTCGATATAATTTGTCATAAAAAAATGTAGAAAACATCAAATTGTTTTCAGCTGCAAATTTACGATTTTTATAATTAATGATAAAGCAGATTATTTGTCAAATGGAAAGTCTTTTAGACCAACCATCATTTCACGTTTTCCTGGAGGTCCAGGACGTTTTTGTACAATATAGCCCAAATCTTTCAATCCTCTTTTTATGGTTCCTTTCGCTGCATAAGTAGTAAAAATGGCAGATTTTTTAGTTAAAGAATCAACAATTTCTAACAATTCTTTTTCCCATAATTCTGGTTGAACACGAGAACCAAATGCATCAAAATAAACCAAATCAAAATTATTTTCGTTGATATTTTTCAGATTGAAAAAATCTTCTTCTACTTTCTTAATTTCAAAATATGGAGAAATTTTATGCCAATTTTCCCAACTCGAATGAAATAATTGTTGATAATAATCTAAAAATTCTTCTTTTTGATGTTCAAATTCCGGATAAAGTTTGAAAACATTTTCAAAATAATTCACCAATTCAAATTCTTCATCAGAAACCGGAAATTTTTCTATTCCAACATATTGCACCGGAATTTTATGTTTCTCCGCTTCTATCAAAGTAATGAAAGAATTAAGTCCCGTACCTAATCCAATTTCGATAATTTTTATAGGATTTTTTGTTTCTGTAAAATGATGAAATCCATTTTGTATAAATACATGAAAAGCCTCTTGTACAGCGCCATATTTGGAATGATAAGATTCATCCCAATCTTCAATATAGATAGTTTTTGAACCATCTTCCGTTTCTTGAATAATTCTTTTCATCGTCGAAAGTTATGATTTTTATTATGAAAAAGTGCAAATAAAATGTACCTTTGATAAGCACAAACAAAATATATCGTAAAATGATTATAGAAAAAATTGCTGAATCAAAATTTAACGATTCAGTTTTCAACTCTACTGTTTTTGGTAAAGAGTTTACAGACCATATGTTGATCGCGCATTACAAAGATGGTAAATGGGATGAGCCAAAAATTGTTCCTTACGGACCAATTTCAATGACGCCAGCAGCGATGTCTTTCCATTATGGTCAAACAATTTTTGAAGGAATGAAAGCCTACAAAAATGATAACGAAGAAGTATTTATTTTCCGTCCAGAGAAAAACTTCGAACGTTTTAATTTATCTGCGGCACGTCTTAATATGCCTCAAATCCCGAAAGAAATTTTTATTGATGGTTTAGAAGCGATTATTGATATCGATCGTCAATGGGTACCAAAAGATTACGGAACGTCTTTATATATTCGTCCAGTAATGTTTGCGACTGAAGAAGCTGTTTCTGCAAGAGCGTCTAACGAGTTTATTTTTGCTATTTTATTGGCTTACGCTCCTAATTATTATGACAAACCATTATCAGTAAAAATTGCTGATTATTATAGCCGTTCTGCTCAAGGTGGTGTTGGTTTTGCAAAATGTGGTGGTAATTATGCTGGATCATTTTTTCCAACTTCTGAAGCGCAAAAAGATGGTTATGATCAAGTGATTTGGACAGATTCTATCGAGCACAAATTTATCGAAGAAGCTGGTACAATGAACGTAATGGTACGTATTGGAAACAAAATTTTAACTGCTCCAACTTCTGAGCGTATCTTAAATGGAGTTACTCGTGATTCTGTTTTAACTTTAGCAAAAGATAACGGATATGAAGTAGAAGTGCGTCCTGTAGAAGTACAAGAAATGTATGATGCTTATAAATCAGGAGAATTAAAAGAAGTATTTGGATGTGGAACTGCTGTTGTAATTACACAATATGATGCAGTAGGTTTTGGTGAAGAGCGTGCTCAATTACCAACTTTAGCTGAAGAAGATTCTTTTGCATTACAATTGAAAAAGAAATTAAAAGATATTCAATACGGATTATCTGATGATCCTTATGGATGGAGAATTAAAATAGAAGAACAAGCTTAATTTGATTAAGTAAGTTTTTTTTAAAAATATAAGCTGACAATTTGATTGTCAGCTTTTTTTGGCATGATATTTAATAATATGTTATACAAAGTACTATATTTGCAAAATGAATGGACTACAGAAATTTTTAATCATCTGTTCAGGGAGTAGTCTTGAACTCTTGAAAAAAACACCAACAGATATCAACAAACATGTCGGTATTGGAGGTGTCATATTATTTACAGGAATTTTGGCGGCTTTGTCTGCTGGATATGCGCTGAATACTGTTTTTGATAATATATATGCAGCAACAGGTTTTGGTTTGTTGTGGGGATTGATGATTTTTAATCTTGACCGATATATTGTCACATCAATGAAAAAATCAGGTGGATTTTTTCGTCAGTTTTTTATTGCTTTGCCACGTATTTTGGTTGCAGTTTTATTAGGTATTGTGATTTCGAAGCCGTTAGAATTAAAAATTTTCGAGAAAGAAATTAACAAGCAATTAAATATTATTGTCAATCGAAATAAAGCAGAACTACAAAAAGGAATTGATGCGCGTTATGCTGAATTGGGAACGCCTTTTTCGAATGAACGAAAAGAAATTTATGCAGAAATTGATAAATTAAGAAACGAATATAATTCTGCTTCTACGGAATTGGAAAAAGAAGTTGTAGGAACACAAACAGAAACAACAACTGGACGCGAAGGTTATGGACCAAATGCGAAACGAAAAGCAGAATTGAAAAAGCAAAAAGCTGCCGAAATCGAAACTTATATTCAACAATCTGCGCCTCGTTTGACTGAAATTAACAAAGAATTGGATCGATTGAATGTTGCAAAAGAGAAAGAAATTGACGCAGCTAAACCAACCGAAGAAAATTACAATGGATTTGCAGCTCGTATGCAGGCTTTAGACGAATTATCAGTTAATAATCCAATTTTAGGAACTGCAGCTATTTTTATAGCTCTTTCGTTTATATCGTTAGAAACTGCGCCAGTTTTAGTGAAATTAATCGCGCCAAAAGGGCCTTATGATTTTCTTTTAGAAAAACATGAACATTCGTTTAAGATTTTTAGTAAAGAATCAATTCAGATTATGGATATTAAATCTGAAAAGCGTGTGAAACATGAGTTAGAAAAAGCATAAATAATTAAAAAAGTAACTTCCATTTGAAGTTACTTTTTTAATTTTGCATAAGATATGGAAACTTATAAAATAGAAATTTACGGAGAAGACGAAAACCAAATTCAACGAATGGAAGAGGTGATTGCTCCTATAAAAGATATACAGGATTATTTTTGGAAAATTCTTTGGGTTGATGGCGAAAGTGAAACGGACGAATATTCGGTTTTCGAATTGCAAGAAGTGATTGACCAACAAGACGGAATTTTTGTGGAATATGATCAGTTAGAAAGTTTATGTTACAAAATGGAACATGTAACAGAGGCGTTAATTATTGGAGATCGAAAAGAAAATAATTTGCATGTAAACATTGAGGACGAAAATTTATATGATAACGAAGTTGTATTTGAATTTGTAAAAGATTCGCATTGGCAAATTTTGACATCGGACATTAACATTGTTGATACATTTAAAGTTTTCTTTCCAAATAGTAAAATCATTGATTAAAATTGATTAACTTTAAATTAAATCTCTCATTATGAATACAGAAGAGTTAAAAAAGTTGACAATAGAAAAGATAAAAAAACTGGATGATAAAAATAGTATTGAGCAAATAAATAATTTACTTGATTTTGAATCTGAAAGTGGAATTTATACTTTAACTGACGAACAAATTGTTCGAGTTGAAGAAGCTAAAGATGAGTATAAAAATTCATCTATAATTAGTGAAAAAGTAGCCAATCAAGAAATTGAAAAATGGCTAAACGAAAAATAATTTGGACAAAAACAGCGAATCTTGAACGAAAAGAAATCTTAGAATATTGGATTTTAAGAAATAAATCAAAGAGATTTAGTATCAAATTAAATTATCTAATTCTTCAAACATTAGAAGTTTTGCGCGAAAATCCTACAATTGGTCGACGAACAAATATTGATAATGTGAGAGTAAAACTTATCAGAGAATATTTGTTATTGTATGAATTTACTGATGCTAAATTAATTATTTTGAGTATTTGGGATGCTCGCAGAAATATAAAATAAAAGCCTTTTTAGTGGCTTTTATTTTATATTTGATTCAATTTCTGAAAAATTTGTAAGGTTTCTTTTGCTTCTTTTACATCGTGAACACGCAAAATTTTTGCACCTTTTTGTAACGCAACCATATTTAGTACAGAAGTTCCGTTTAAAGCTTCTTGCGGAGTTGTTTCGAACAAATTATAAATCATCGATTTTCGCGAAATTCCGACTAATAAAGGAAAACCTTCAAAACCTAAAGCTTCCATTTTACTGAATAATTCGTAATTATGATCCAATGTTTTTGCAAATCCAAAACCAGGGTCCAAAATAATATCATTTACTTTTGCAGCTTTTAATTGCGCAATTTTTTTGGAAAAATATTCGTTTACTTCCAGCGTAATATCTGCATATTCAGGATTATTTTGCATTGTTTTTGGCGTTCCTTTCATATGCATTAAAATGTATGGAACTCGAAGTTCTTTGATTGCATCAAACATATTTTCG
The DNA here is from genome assembly GCF_029842105.1 of Empedobacter sp. GD03797. NCBI lineage: Bacteria > Pseudomonadati > Bacteroidota > Flavobacteriia > Flavobacteriales > Weeksellaceae > Empedobacter > Empedobacter sp. GD03797. Next base: position 23,686 of record NZ_JAOCFS010000033.1, on the reverse strand, counting down.
TCTAACTCCCAACCCGAAACATCATTAATAATAGAAGCGCCTGCTTTAATCGCAGCTCGAGCCACATTTCCGCGAAACGTATCAATCGATAGAATTAAATCTGGATATTTCTCCATAATCTTTTCGATAACTGGAATTGTACGCGCAATTTCTTCTACTTCCGAAACTTCTTCAGCGCCTTGTTTTGTCGAATATCCACCAATATCAATCATATCGGCACCTTCGGACAAGTGTTTTTCAACTTTTTCTAAAATCAAATTCATCGATTGATTACTGCCACCATCGTAAAAAGAGTTTGGCGTTGTATTCAAAATTCCCATAATTTTAGGCTCGTTCAAATCAATCAAACGACCATTACAATTAATTGTCATATCTTAGAAGTTCTTTAAGCAATTTCAATTATTTTTGAAATCGAAACGAAATTATGAAAAATACCTCAATTCAATTTAAAGAAATCATCTCTGTTTGTCGAGATTTATATACAAAAAAATTACAAGATTACGGTCCAGCTTGGCGTGTACTGCGTTTGCCGTCTTTAACAGATCAAATTTTTATCAAGGTAAACCGTATTCGTACGTTGCAAGAAGCAGCGGAGCGTTTGGTTGATGAAGACGAAGAAGGAGAATTTGTGGCGATTGTAAATTATTCGATTATGGCATTGATTCAGCTAGAACTTGGTTTCGCAGATCAGCCAGATTTAACAGATGAACAAGCGATCGATTTTTATGATAAATATGCGACAATTGCGCACGATTTGATGATGAAAAAAAATCATGATTACGGTGAAGCTTGGCGAGATATGCGTGTGAGTTCGATCACAGATTTAATTTATCAGAAAGTTTTGCGCACAAAAAGTATCGAAGATAATAAAGGAAAAACGATTGTTTCAGAAGGTTTGGATGCAAATTATTTGGATATGATTAATTATTCGATTTTCGCCATGATTTTAATTAACGAAAAGAAAACTTCATGAGGTATTTGGTACAATTTGCTCGAATTATAGTTGGAGTTATTTTTATAATTTCTGGATTTGTAAAAAATGTAGATCCAATTGGATTAAGTTTCAAATTAGAAGAATATTTTTCGCCAACAGTTCTTAATATTCCATTTTTAGAAGGTTTGAGTTTGCCTTTGGCAACATTTTTCTCCATTTTTGAAATAGTTTTAGGTGTTTTATTATTACTTGGCGTTTGGAAAAGATTTACGACAATTGCATTATTGTTGACGATTATTTTCTTCACATTCTTGACATTTTATTCAGCTTACTTCAATAAAGTAACCGATTGTGGATGTTTTGGTGATGCGCTAAAACTAGAACCTTGGACATCATTTTACAAAGATGTTGTGCTTTTGGTGTTGATCATTATTTTAGTGATAGGTCAAAAATATATTAAACCATTATTCGTTGAAAAAGCGAATTATGCAATCAATTTTATCACGATTTTAGGTTCTGTAATTATTGCCTATATCGGAATTAATCATTTACCAATCATCGATTTTAGACCTTACGCAGTTGGAAAAAATTTGATTGAAGGAATGAAATCTCCGCAAGAATTAGGTTTGAAACCAACAACATATAAAACGATTTACACCATGAAAAATAGTGTAGATGGAAAAGTTGTAGAAATTGACGATGCGCAATATATTGCGGATGATAAGTGGTACAAACACGGAACTCCTTGGGTGATTGAAGCGGATAAAACCCGTACAATTGTGGAGAAAAAAGGGTACGAACCACCAATTCACGATTTTAATTTTGATTGCAATGGTGTTGATAAAACTTCTGAAATTTTGAATGCGCCAAAAGCGATTGTTTTTGTCATTCCTTTTGTTGAAAAAGTAAACGAGAAACAAATTGCGAAATTAAATACTTTAGGAAAAGAAGCGAAAGCAAAAGGTTTTGTTGTGACAGCAGTTTCGAATAATCCAATTAAAGGTTTAGAATTGGAGAATTGTTTTATGGATCAAACAACGATGAAAACAATTATTCGCTCAAATCCAGGAGTGATGATTTTAGAAAAAGGAACGGTAAAAGCGAAATATCATGACAACGATTTTCCTTCAATTAATCAATTAGAAGAATTATTTTAAAAAGTGATTAATTATATTTTAAATAAAATTTTCTACGGATTTCTAACGCTTTTTGGTGTAGTGACTGTAGTTTTTCTATTGTTTTCGGTACTTCCTGGAGATCCTGCTCGTATGATGCTCGATCAAAAAGAAGATCCTGAACAATTAGCTCAAATTAGAAAAAACTTAGGTTTAGATCAACCTTTGTGGAAACAATATGCTTTTTATATTAATGATTTGTCACCGATTTCATTTCATAATATTGACGAAAACAATACAACATATACTTCATTAAGTTTTGATAAATACAATTACACAAAATTGATGGATTTCGGAACAAATGAAATGGTTTTGAAAACACCTTATTTGCGCGAATCTTTTCAGAAACAAGGAAAAAGTGTAAGCACAATTATTGGTGAAACGCTACCAAATACGATGGTTTTGGCTTTTGCAGCGATTATTATTGCGACGATAATTGGCGTTGCGTTGGGAATTGTTTCCGCTTTGATGAAAGATACTTGGATTGACAGAGTTTTGTTAGTGGTGACGAGTTTTGGGATGAGTATTCCGTCTTTCTTTTCGGCGATTATTATTGCGTATATTTTTGCGTTTTTGATGCATGATATTACAGGACTGAATATGATTGGAAGTCTCTACGAAGTGGATGATTTGGGAGAAGGAAAACATTTGATGTTGAAAAATCTTATTCTTCCAGCGATTACATTAGGATCTCGTCCGTTAGCGGTTTTTACACAATTAACGCGTAATTCGTTGTTAGAAGTTTTGAACCAAGATTATATTCGAACAGCTTTTGCTAAAGGACTTTCAAGAAAAACGGTGATTACAAAACATGCATTACGAAATGCGCTGAATCCAGTTGTTACAGCAATATCAGGTTGGTTTGCATCGATGTTGGCAGGTTCTGTTTTTGTGGAATTTGTTTTTGGCTGGAATGGTTTAGGAAAAGAAATTGTAAATGCACTAAATACATTAGATTTACCAATTGTGATGGGGGCTGTCTTAGTGATTGCTGTGATGTTTATTATAATTAATATTTTGGTCGATATTCTTTACGGAATTCTAGATCCTCGCGTTCGCATAAAATAAATCAGTTATAATTTCACGATAAATAATTATCTTGCAGTAAATATTAAAACCAAAATCAAATAAAATACACTTTTTTATGCGTGATAGAATAGTAGCAGGAAACTGGAAAATGAACTTAAATTATGAAGAAGCAATTCATTTAGCAACAAATCTTAATGCTTGGGTGGCAGATAATCATCCAATTGCACAAGTTATAATTGCGCCTTCTTCTATTTATTTACAAACATTGTTAGAGGCTGTAGATGAGCAATATGTTAAGATTTCTTCGCAAGATATTTCTGCTCACGAAAAAGGAGCGTATACAGGAGATATTTCGGCAGAACAATTGGATAGTATTGGATTGGATTTCGCTATTATCGGACATTCTGAGCGTAGAGAATATCAAGGAGAAACAGATATTGTGATTGCTGAAAAATTGAAACAAGCTTTCAAATATCAAATTAATCCAATTCTTTGTGTGGGAGAAAAATTAGAAGAACGTGAAGCTGAGAAACATTTTGAAGTTGTAAAAACTCAATTAATGGATGCTTTAGTTGCTCAAAAACCAGAAGATCTTTCTCGTTTGATTATTGCTTACGAACCAGTTTGGGCAATTGGAACTGGAAAAACAGCTACACCAGAGCAAGCACAAGAAATTCATGCATTTATTCGTAAAGTTTTGAAGGATGAATTTGGCGTAGAAGTCGCGAATGATACAAGTATTTTGTACGGAGGAAGTGTAAATGCACAGAATGCGAACGAAATTTTTGCTCAACCAGATATCGACGGCGGTCTTGTTGGCGGCGCTTCACTAAAATATGATGATTTTGTGCAGATAATTGCTGCATGTAAATAATATAATGACTCAATCGAAAGATTGAGTTTTTTTATTTCCTTTTACAAACTCTCTATTCATCAGTCTTCGAATAGGTTTGTTGTCTGATTTAAGAAAATTATAACATTTCTTAAGATTAATTAAGAGTTTTCGGAACAGTGTCTGCAAAGTTCTAAATGTACTAACTATTTAAAAAGTATCATTTTTAAACAAAACACATTTATTATGAAAAAATTGACGCAAGTATTAGGAGTCGTAGCAATAGGGTTAGTTTCTTTTTCCTTTACTACAAAAAATGAAATAAAAGTTCCTACAACAGAAATTACAAATAAAGCTGTAGAAGATGCTCCAAAAGTTGTTATTTTAGATATTGTAGATAATATCGCAGCAGATTCAGGAGCTAATATTGCAACTGAATTCAAAACAAAGTTAGAATCTTTGAATAAAGAAAATGTACAGGTTCTTTTATGGAAAGATTTAACGAAAGGATTAAAAGATGAAGAGAAAAGATCAATCATAGATAGTTTAAAACCTGAGTTGATCATGACGTTAAGTTTCGATAAAACTGATGATAATACAAATAAAGTTGCAGCAGTTGTTTCTAAACAAAACGTTGCTTTCGAAGATACATTTAAAGTAGCACGAGAATTAGCTGATAATTTAAATTCAACCGCTGTTAAAAATGACGGAGTTTATCAAAACGAATCAAATTATATTCAAGATAATGCAGCGCCATCAATTTTCTTAAGCGTAAAAGTGAAGAATGAACCAACTTCTAACGCAGAAATTGTTGATAAACTTTCTAATTTCATCGAAACTGCGAAAGTTGAAGATGGTACAACACCAGTTGAAACAACATCAGAAGTAGCAGTAGATTCAGCAACAGCTACGGTAGACACAGCTACAACAACAGTAGAATCGGCAGCACAAGATGTAAAAACAGCTGCGAAAGATGTAAAAACAAAAGTAAAAAAATCTAAAAAATAGAATCCGTTTTTTCGAATATTTCATTTTTATTAATGAAGAAAAAGTAACATTTTGTAATGAAATGTTACTTTTTTTTGTTTTTAATTGCAGATAACTTAAGTTTGCTCAAACACTTCCAATTCAATGTCAAAACAAGGTTATATCGCGCGTTATTTCAATATTGTTCGTAAATTATCACAACAAAAATATTGTTCTTATGAAGATTTAGAGCGTTTTTTGGAACGAGAATTTGAAATGCTTCAACTTAATGATGATACATTAGAGTTTAATTTCTCTAAACGTACATTGCAACGCGATATTCGAGAAATCAGAAATATATTGGGAATTGATATAATGTATAGTCGCAGTCAGCGTGGATATTATATTATTCAAGATGATTATAGTTCTGATTTATTTCTGAAAACCTTAGAAGAAATCAATAGTTTTTCTGCTTTGAAATTGACAAATTCGCTCGAATCGATTGTGTATTTGGAAAAAAGAAAACCGAAACGCGCCGAATTTTTACCAGATATTGTACAAGCAATTCAAGGAAAAAAGAAAATTGAATTTCATTATCAAAAATTTGGAGAGGAAAAGGAAACGATTCGTAAAGTTTCGCCAATTGCAATTAGAGAGCACAATAACCGTTGGTATTTGATTGCTGATGATAAAGGAGTTGTCAAAAATTTTGGTTTGGAACGAATGAATAAAGTTTCGATTCTGAAAGAAAAAATTGATGATAATATAGAGTTTAATTACAATGACAAGTACAAATATTCGTTCGGGATTATTGTTCCAAGTTCAGAGAAACCAGAAAAAATAGTGCTTTCTGTGACCAAAAAACAAGCAGCCTATTTAGAGTCTTTACCTTTGCACGAATCTCAGCAAATTTTAGAAACTAATAATGATGAAGTTTTAATTGGTTTAGAATTATTTTTGACTGAAGATTTTATCAGTGAAATTCTTTCTATGAGCCGTTCGGTTACGATTATCGAACCAAAAAAACTGAAAGAAAAAATCAAAACAATTTTAAAAGAGACATTAGAGAAATATTCATAAATAATAGAAAAGATTCTTCGTCAGGCTCAGAATGACATTTTATTATTTGTCATTCTGAATGAAACGTTAGTGAAATGAAGAATCTTACAAAGTTTCCTTCATATTTGAAATAACAGTTTTAGATAAATTCAAATATTCCATTGAATAATTTAGATTTCGAATTTCGAAACTCGCTTTTTTTACATTTCCTCAAATTCTAAATCGAAATTCATTCCCAAAATAGCTTTACCAGTAACTTTTTCTCCATTTTCAGGATTGATTAAGCCAGCCATTTTTCCAGTTTTTTGTTTGGTAACCAAATCCAAAATCTGTTTATCGGTTAATTTTTTTCCCATAAACTCGAACGGAATTTTGAATCCACATTCTTTAAAGTTTGCACAACCATAAGCGGCTTTTCCTTTGACTAATTTATGTGTTTTACATTTTGGACAAGTTGCATCTTCCAGATTAATTTCTTCTTTTGGTTTGCGCTCTTTCTTTGGTTTTTCTTCTATTTGAGCTGAATTCTGATGAGAAGCAATCGGTCTGAAGTAACTATTTTTCACATCAAATGTTAATTTCGAAACCATTTCGATCAATTCTTGTTTGAATTGTTCTAATTCGTATTCGCCTTTTTCAATTAAACGAAGTTTTCGTTCCCAAACACCAGTCAATTCAGGAGATTTTAATAATTCATCTTGAATAGTATCAATCAAATCAATACCAGTTTGTGTCGCCACAATATTACGTTTTTTCTTTTCTATGTATTTTCTACGAAACAAGGTTTCTATAATATTAGCACGCGTAGAAGGTCGACCAATTCCATTTTCTTTCATCAATTCGCGCATTTCTTCATCATCCACTTGTCGTCCAGCAGTTTCCATTCCGCGCAATAAAGTTGCTTCTGTATAATGTTTTGGTGGAGTTGTTTTTCCTTTGTGAATAAATGGTTCGTGAGGACCTTTTTCACCAATTTCAAAAATCGGCATTATTTTTTCCTCATCTTTTTCGTCTTCCTTTTTATCTTTTGCATAGACTTCACGCCAGCCCATTTCGAGAATCTGTTTTCCCGTAGCTTTAAAATTTATTGCAGAAAGTTGTCCATCTTTTCCATTATTTTCAACTTTTCCTTCGACAGTTGTGTTCGCTACTTTACATTCTGGATAAAAAACAGCAATAAAACGTCGCGCAACCAAATCATAAATACGTTTTTCTTCGTTCGATAAACCTTGTGGAAAGATTTCGGTCGGAATAATAGCGTGGTGATCGGTTACTTTTGTGTTATCAAAAACTGCTTTCGACATCGGAATTGGTTGCGTCATCAAAGGAGCAATCAAATTTTGATAAGCGGTTAATTTATTTAAAATTCCAGGAACTTTAGGGTGAATATCTTCCGAAAGATAAGTGGTATCAACACGAGGGTAAGTGACAAATTTTTTCTCGTAAAGACTTTGTATATATTTTAAGGTATTCTCTGCCGAAAATGCATATTTTTTATTGGCTTCTACTTGTAAAGCTGTTAAATCAAATAGGCGAGGATTTTTTTCGCGACCTTCTTTTACTTCGAAATCAATAATTTCAAATTCTCTATCTTTAATGAAATCTAAACCTTGTTTAGCTTTTTCTTCAGATTTTAAACGAGGAATTGTCGCATTAAATTCCACTTCTTTGAAAATCGTTTTCAATTCCCAATATTCATCAACCACAAAGGCATTTATTTCTTTTTGACGTTGAACAATCATTGCCAAAGTAGGTGTTTGCACACGACCAATAGAAAGAACTGTTTTTGGCGGCGCAAATTTTTTGGTAAACAATCGCGTAGCGTTCATTCCTAATAGCCAATCGCCGATTGCACGTGCTTGTCCAGCAGAAAAAAGATTGAAATATTTTTCGCCATCTTTCAAATTATCAAAACCTTCTTTAATCGCTTCTTCTGTCAACGAAGAAATCCACAAACGCTTCATTGGTGCTTTAGCACGTGCTTTTAATAACACCCAACGTTGTATCAATTCTCCTTCTTGTCCAGCATCGCCACAGTTTATAATCTCGTCAACTTGATCGTTTGTGACTAATTTTTCGATGATATGAAATTGTTTCGAAACACCTTTATCTGCAATTAACTTAATTCCGAAACTTTGTGGAATCATTGGCAAATAATTAAGATCCCAGCTTTTCCACTCGGGTGTATAATCTTGCGGTTCTTTTAATGTACACAAGTGTCCGAAAGTCCAAGTGACCTGAAATCCATTTCCTTCATAGTATCCATCGTGCTTTTGATTCGCACCAATTACTTTGGCGATATCTTTAGCAACACTAGGTTTTTCGGCAATACAAACTTTCATAGCATTTATAATTATTGAAGTGCAAAAGTCAAAATAATAATTTAATTCTTAAAAAAAAATATAAATATGTATAATTATTGAATAAATTTGCGAATAGGTTAGTTAATGAAAAGATTAATAGTCTTTAAAATTAAAAGGTTGTTTTTATGAAATTTTGCTGTTTTGTTGAAAAATTAGTTATCAATTCAGTAAAAAATAGCATTGATTTTGAGTTAAATCGAAATTTAACGTGATAACAACGCAAAAAATTTAGAAGAATTAAAAAATTTTCACTTAATTTACACCCACATTAATAAAAATCATAATATTTAAAAGAATTAGTAAATGGAAAAGAATGTAACAGTACCAGCTAAAACTAAAAAGGGAGGTCTTAACCCTGTGATTACTATGATCATTTTAATTGCAGTAGCAATGGGGATTTTCTATGGTGTTTTTGGACAACCAGGTAACTTTGAAGGAGGGGATACAGCAAAAGGGCAACCTTTAAATCCACTAGGGATTATTTTTAAAGGAGGGGTAATTATTCCATTCTTAATGTCTTTCTTCTTTATGGTAATCGTTTTCTCAATCGACCGTATTATTGCTTTAAACAAAGCTAAAGGTACTGGATCTGCAGAAAAATTCGTAAACGACATTCGTGCTTTATTAAACAAAAACGAAGTTAACAAAGCAATCGAATTATGTGACAAACAAAAAGGAGCTGTAGGTAATGTAGTTAAAGAAGGTTTAACAACTTACAAAGCTTTAGAAAATGACACAACTTTAAACAAAGAGCAAAAATTAGCTCAATTAGGTAAAACGTTAGAAGAGGCAACTACATTAGAAATGCCAACGTTAGAGAAAAACATGACAATTATCTCTACAATTGCTTCTGTAGGTACGTTAATTGCCTTAATGGGTACTGTAATCGGGATGATTAAAGCATTCTTCGCATTAGGTGAAGGTGGAGGATCTCCAGATGCAGCTCAATTATCAGTAGGTATTGCCGAAGCCTTAATTAATACAGGTATGGGTATTGGTGCTTCTGCATTCGCTATTATTGCTTATGCTTACTTAACTTCAAAAATTGATGATTTAACATTCAAAATTGATGAAGTAGGAATGAGTATCCAACAATCTTTCTCTGCTCACAATTAATATTCAATTGACGACGACCTTAGAAGGATAGTATAAGGACAAAATCAAACAACAAACAATTTAGAATATTAATTAATAATACAGAGAAAATGGCAAGAGTAAAACCAAAAAGAAGAGGTCCTTCGATGGACTTAACAGCTATGTCTGACATGGCTTGGCTTTTGTTAACTTTCTTTATTTTGACATCTAACTTTAGAGAACCTGAAGTTGTTCCTGTCGTAACACCAACATCTGTTTCGAACCAAAAAATGGCTGCAGAAAACATGATGATCATTAAAATCGATGATAAAGGACAATTCTTATTCGGATTAGAAGAAAAGGATCGTATCGCAACATTAGAGAGAATGGGTGATAAGTACGGAGTAAAGTTTACAGATGCTGAAAAGAATGCATTCAAAAGCATAGTAGAGTTTGGTGTACCAATGAAAGAGATGAGAAATTATTTGAATCAGCCTGCTGATAAACAACAAAAATATCATCCTGGTATTCCATTAGATACAATACCTGAAAAGAACCAAGAGTTAATTGATTGGGTATTTGAAGCAAAAGAAGTGAACCCAGATGTTTTCTTAGCAATTAAAGGTGATCAAAAATCTGAATACAAACAATTCAAGAATTTGATTCAACAATTGCAAATGAAAAATATGAATAAGTTCCAGTTAATTACATCTCAAGAATAATTATTAAGAAATTAGAAAATGGCACAAATAGAAAGTCACGATGACGGTGGCGGAAAGAAAGTCCGTTCCAAAAAGAATTCGACGAAAGTCGATATGGCTCCTTTGGTTGATTTAGGTTTCTTATTAATTACTTTCTTTATGTTTGCAGCGACATCGATCAAACCAAACGTAATGAACTTGAATATGCCTCCAAAAATTGATAAGCCACTTCCATCAGATATTCCTGAAATTAAATTAGCAAACTCTTTGTCTATTTTAATTGGAAAGGATAACAAGTTATTTTGGCATCAACAAGATGAGGCAGGATTAAATGTAGGAACACTTAATGAAACTGACTACTCTAAAGTTCGTGATATTATTACAGCGGCACAAGGTAGAGCGGATAAAGATAAGTTTACAGTAATTATTAAACCGATGGATGATGCCACGTATGATAATTTAGTAACTATCTTAGATGAAATGGAAATTACAAAGTCTACTCGTTACGGAATCGTACCTGTTGCACCTTTTGAACAAAAAGTGTTCGACGAAAAAGTAGGTAAATAATTAGTTTAATTGTTAAATTTAAAAGAATTAAAATGTCAGAAAATAACAACAAACTAAAATCCTTAGACGAGATAGTATTTGAAGGTAGAAATAAAGCGTACGGTGCTTATGACATGAGAATGACTGAGAAGAGTACGTTGTTAAAAGCCTTTATTCGTGGATTTATAGTAATTGCGATTTTAGCTTTTGCACTTATTGCTTCTGCAACAGGAATGTTTGATAGCAAGAAGACAGAAGATGTAGTCGTAGACGTTCAGCTTGAGGATTTGAATATGCCTGAACCTCCAAAAGAGGAGGAAGTGGTTGAACCAGAACCACCAAAGCCAGAGCCAGAACAAAGATATCAAGAAGAAACAGCTCAGGTGAAAGTGGTTATGCCAGAACCTAAAGCTCAGCCTAAAAAGGAAGAAACCGTTCCTGAAGTAAAGGAAATGGCAGATAAAGATTTAGGTTTAGTAGATAGAGAAGGTCCAAAATCAACAACACAAACTGGTGGTGCTAATGAAGTAAATACTAAAAAAGAAGCACCAAAAGATACGCCAGCTACTCCTAACCCAGGAAAAGGTACAGAGCCTGCTGCTCCATCTACAGTAACTGCTCGTACAGCGGCTGTAATGGCGGTATATCCTGGTTGTGAGAAAGATGCTGCAAAAGGTAAACAAGCTGCAACAGACTGTTTATCTAAAAAGTTATCACAAGATTTACAAGACGAGTTGCAAGATTTTGCGAATGACGCTGCTGGTCAAGGTTTATCAGGTGTAGTAGCTGCTAAACTTTCTTTCCAAATTGACACTGATGGTAGAATCGTTGGAATTTCTCCAATGGGTGATGCTAAGTTAGGTCCTGAAGCTAAAAAAGCTTTAGAGCGTATTACACAACGTCAACAAAAAAGAGGAAAAACGATCAAACCTGCTCAAACAGAAGATGGTCGTGCTGCGAAGTTGAATTTCAACATTCCAGTTAAAATGCAAATTGAGTAAGACTTAATTTCATATATAAAAAAAGAGGCTAAAATTAATTAGCCTCTTTTTTTTGTTTAATTTTTAGAACACATCTTTATGTTTTAATAAAATCTGCGAGGTTTTATTTTTATCAGATTTGATAAAATTAAAAAGCATCTTCAATACGTTGAAGATGCTTTTTTGATTATAAGAGTTTATTATTAATTTAAAACGTAAAACCCTTTAATAAACTTGTATATCGTTCAATCCCATGTTCTATTTCGGATAAATAAATATATTCGTCTGGTGTATGAGAACGAGCAGAATCTCCAGGTCCCATTTTTACCGTTTCGAAATTCATCATTGCTTGATCTGACATTGTTGGCGAACCATAAGTAGTACAACCTAATTCGATTCCTTTTTGTACAATTGGATGATTTTCTGAAATACGAGAAGAATTTAAACGCAACGAACGTGCTTTAACTTCTGCTTTTGGTAAACAACTAGAAATAATATCAACGACTTCTTGATTTGAATATAATTCGTTTACACGACAATCTACAACCAAACGACATTCATCAGGAACGACATTGTGTTGCTTTCCTGCTTCAATTTGTGTAACCGTCATTTTTACTGGTCCTAACATATCAGAAACTCTTTCGAATTGATACGTTTTGAACCAATTCATCACATCAATTGCTTCGTAAATAGCATTTACACCTTCATTTCTTGCAGCATGTCCAGTTTTTCCTTTTACAATTACGTCCATCACAACCAAACCACGTTCTGCTATTGCCATGTCCATTTGCGTAGGTTCTCCTACAATTCCCAAATCAATTTTTGGTAGATTCGGTAAAATACTTGCAACATTCAATTGTCCTGAACTTTCTTCTTCAGCCGTAATTGCGACAATCAGATTAAATGGTAAATCATCATTCAAGAAATTGATATAAGTCGCTAATAAACTTACCGCAGAAGCTCCTGCATCGTTACTTCCCAAACCTACTAATTTATCGCCTTCTATCGTTGCTTTCAATGGATTATACGTCCAAGAAGAACCAAATTTTACCGTGTCGTGATGAGAGTTTAATAAAATTGTTTTTTTGTTCTCATCAAAATTTGGATGAATACTCCAAACATTGTTATTCTGACGATGAGCTGTAGCGCCATGATCAGTTAAAAATTTGAAAATAATATCGGCCGTTTTATCTTCTTCGCTCGAAAAAGATTGAGTTTCGATTAATTGACACAACAAATCGACAGCTTTCTTTTTGAGAACAGCTAATTCTAACATAAAATTGTTTTAATCTCTGAGTTAATGTTGCGCGCGTGTACCAAACATACATTTTTTACACCCGCATTGATTACTTTGAATGAATTGTCTAATTTAGGAATCATTCCTTCGAAAATTACACCTTCTTCTTTTAACTGCAAATATAAAGTTTCGTTAATTTTTGGGATCAATGTTGTGTCATCATTTACATCACGAAGTACACCAATTTTATCAAAACAGAAATTTAATTCTACTTCATTTTCTAGTGACATTGCAACCGCAATTGTAGAGGCAATAGTATCTGCATTGGTGTTTAACAATTGTCCATTTCCGTCATGTGTAATTGCACAAACAACAGGCGTAATATTGTTGTCAATTAATAATTGAAATAATTCTTTGTTGACGCTTTTATCATTCAAATCTCCAACAAAACCATAATCAATAGTTTTTACAGGACGCTTAGAACCTTTGATTGCATTACCATCTGCACCCGATAAACCTAATGCATTGCATCCAAATTCTTGCAATTTAGAAACGATAGATTTGTTCAAATTTCCGGCATATAATCCTGTCACAACATCCAATGTTGGTTTGTCTGTGATGCGACGACCTTCGATCATTTTAGGCTCGATTCCCAATTGATTTAACATCTTCGAAGCACCTTTTCCTCCACCATGAACCAAAATTTTTGGTTCTTTAATTTCGGAAAACGTTTGTAGGAATTGCTCTAAGTCTTGCTCGTTATCGATAATTCCGCCTCCTATTTTAATAATTTTCAACATTTTAATAAATATGTAAATTTTGTTTGCTTTTTTTTGGTGATACAAAAATATAATATTTAACTTTGCATCTCAGTATAATAACTGAATATCTTGTTGATTAATGGAAGAAATTACTGAAATTGTTCTTCTCAATTATGAGAGTAGCTTTCGCAATGAAAGCGCACCTTTTGCTTCTCATATTTTACTTAAGTGTGATGACAAAAGGTCATCTTTTCTCAATTCCTCTTTATTAATCGACTTTCCCTTAAATTATGTATGTTAGAATAGCAAATGCAGATGATGCCAAGTACACAGAATTGTTGTGCGAATGGTACGAAGAATCAGCTCGTATGAGAAAAACGGGTATTGCTAAACGAAATCCAGTTTATCTTGAACGCAAAATGCGTAATGGAAATGCTGTGATTGCTTTTGATGATGATGATCAAATAGCAGGGTTTAGCTACATAGAAACGTACGAAGAAGAAAAATTCGTCGTAAACTCAGGTTTAATTGTTCGTACAGATTTAAGGAGTTCAGGAATTGGACGCGAAATAAAACATGCTGTTTTTGAATTGTCACGTACAAAATTCCCGAAATCAAAAATCTTTAGTATTACAACTTCTTTAGCTGTAATGCGTATGAACACAAAATTAGGATACAAGCCAGTAACATTTTCGGAATTAACACAATCGGATGAATTTTGGAATGGATGTAAAAGTTGTAAAAACTATCACATCTTGATGGAAAATGATCGCGAGCGTTGTATTTGTACAGGATTGGTTTATGATAACCTTGATGACGAGTACGCTAAGCGCGCATTGGCAAATCAATCAAAAAAAGAAGATGAATAAATATACGAACTAAGGTTTTTTTTTGTCTAAAATGAGTATATTTGCATAAAATTTCGAATAAATATTCAAAATGAGTAATAAAAAATACAGATTCCAGATTATAAAAGATTTAATAACAGATCAAGAAATAAGTAATCAAGACGAATTATTAAAAAAATTAATCGATTTAGATATCTCCGTTACTCAAGCAACTTTATCGAGAGATTTGCGCGAATTGAAAGTTTCAAAAGTTCCTAATAGTTCGGGACAATACATTTATCGCCTTACAGAAAGTGTTACGCCAACGGCAACTGTTACACATAACGAAAATGCAAGTTTGATTTTCTCTAAAAATTTGGGAGTTATCAAAACAAAACCAGGTTATGCAAACAGAATTGCTTTTGAGATTGACAACACACATTTCAATACTATAATTGGAACAATAGCTGGAGACGATACAGTATTAATCGTAATGAAAGAAGAGAGTAGCCGAGAAGAGGTTACCAATGAATTAAGAAGAATTATTCCCAATATAAACAAATAAACAAACAATGAGCAACAAAGCAGTTTTAGCTTACAGTGGAGGTTTAGATACATCGTACTGTTTGGTTAACTTAACAAAAGATCAAGGAATGGAAGTGCATACAGTAATTGTAAATACTGGTGGATTTTCTGCAGAAGAGTTAAAAGATATCGAAGCACGTGCCTACGAATTAGGATCTTCTAAACACGTTACAATTGATATTACAGACAAATATTACAACGATTGTGTTCGCTACTTAATCTACGGAAACATCTTGAAAAATAACACTTATCCATTATCAGTAAGTGCAGAACGTATGTTTCAATCAATTGCAATTGCTCAGTATGCAAAAGATGTAGATGCAGAATACATTGTACACGGATCTACAGGAGCAGGAAACGATCAAATTCGTTTTGATGTTGCTTTTGCAGTTATTTCACCACAATCTAAAATCATCACGCCAATTCGCGACGAAAAATTATCTCGTCAACAAGAGGTAGAATATTTACAAGCAAATGGTGTAAACTATAGTTGGGAAAAAGCTAAATACTCTATTAACAGAGGAATTTGGGGAACATCTGTTGGTGGAGTAGAAACATTAACATCTAATCAAGCGTTGCCAGAAGAAGCTTATCCAACACAATTATCAAGAACAGAACCATCTGTTATAGAAATTGAATTTGAGAAAGGTATTCCAGTAGGTTTAGATGGAAAAAAATTATCTCCAGTAGCTTTAATTCAAAAATTAAATGAAATCGGTGGTGAATATGCAATTGGTCGCGATATCCACGTAGGAGATACAATTTTAGGTATCAAAGGACGTGTAGGTTTCGAAGCGCCAGCAGCTTATTTATTAATCAAAGCACACCACTTATTAGAAAAACATACACTTACAAGATGGCAATTGTTGCACAAAGATTCGTTATCAAATTGGTACGGAACTTTATTGCACGAAGCACAATACTTGGATCCAGTAATGCGTGATATCGAAGCATTCTTAGAATCTTCTCAAAATCATGTAACAGGAAAAGTGAAAGTACAATTAAATCCTTATCATTTCTCAATGATTGGAATCGAATCGCCTTATGATATGATGCAATCAAAAGTCGCTACTTATGGAGAAGAAAACGAAGCTTGGGACAGTAGAGATGCAAGAGGTTTCATCAAAATATTCGGTAATCAATTAAAGATTGTTCATAGTTTCGATTAATTGATTCTTTAAAGTGGATTCCAACGAGTCCACTTTATTTTAGAAATATAGTAGAGGTATTTTACCTTAAAAAACACGCGCAAAACATAACAAATGACAAACAAAATTAACGTAAGCATTGTAGGAGGTGCTGGCTACACAGCAGGCGAATTGCTAAGAATATTGATACATCATCCGATGGTTAATATTTCGTCTGTGTACAGTACATCAAATGCAGGCAACCCCGTTACCAAAGTGCACGACGATTTGTTTGGAGAAACTGACATCGTATTTTCGGATAAAATAGACGAAAATGCTGATGTCGTTTTTTTATGCCTTGGTCACGGAAAATCGGCAGAGTTTTTACAAAACAATAAATACTCAGCCAACACAAAAATTATTGATTTGAGCAACGATTTTCGATTAAATGCGAACCACATTTTCGAAGATAGAACGTTTGTTTACGGTTTACCAGAATTAGACCGCGAAGCAATCAAAACAGCTCAAAATATTGCAAATCCAGGTTGTTTTGCAACAGCTATTCAATTAGCATTGTTACCATTGGCAGCGAAGAATGAAATCAAAAATGATATTCACATCAATGCTGTAACGGGTTCTACAGGTGCCGGACAAAGTTTATCTGCTTCTACGCACTTTAGTTGGCGAAATAATAACGTTTCTTTCTACAAAGAATTTACGCATCAACATGAAGGAGAAATTTACCAAACATTGAATCAATTAGAAAAAGATTTCAATAACAAAGTATATTTCTTACCAATGCGAGGAGATTTTGCGCGCGGAATTTTAGCAGGTGTTTATTTAAAATCTGATTTATCAGAAGAAGAAGCAAAAAATATCTTCAACGAATATTACAAAAACGAACCTTTTACACATGTTTCTGATGCTCCAATTGCACTGAAACAAGTTGTAAATACAAACAAATGTTTTTTACACGTACAGAAGCAAGATGATGTATTGTTAATCACTTCTATCATCGATAATCTCACAAAAGGAGCTTCTGGACAAGCAGTAGAAAACATGAACTTGATGTTTGGTTGGGAAGAAAACTTAGGACTTAATCTTAAAACGGTAGCGTTTTAAAGAGTTGTGAGTATTGAGTTATAAGTTTTGAGTATGCAAGATTATAGAAAATTACAAGTTTGGAATCGTTCACATCTCTTGGTTTTAGATTTATATAAAATTGTAAATCAATTTCCAAAAGAAGAACAATTTGGATTAATTTCTCAAATCAAAAGAGCATCATCTTCTATACCTGCAAATATTGCAGAAGGTTGTGGAAGAAACTCAAATAAAGACTTTGCTCAATTTTTAAATATTTCTTTAGGCTCTTTGAATGAAGTCACATACTTTATTTTGCTAGCTAAAGATTTGAATTATATAAATATTGAAGAATATTCAAAATTAACGGATGAATGTAATGAAATTAAAGCAATGCTAATTGGATTAATAAATAAAATTAGAACAAGCGCTTAACTCATTACTCAAAACTCATCACTTAAAACTTATTAAATGAAACTATTCGACGTATATCCATTAATGAATGTAACTCCGGTTAAAGCTAAAGATTGTATTCTTTGGGACGAGAACGGAAAAGAATATTTAGACCTTTATGGAGGTCACGCAGTGATTTCTATCGGTCACTCTCATCCATATTATGTTGAGAAATTAACAGAACAAATTAATAATATCGGGTTTTATTCAAACTCAGTTAATATTCCGATTCAGCAAGAATTGGCAGAGAAATTAGGTAAAGCATCAGGTTACGAAGATTATACTTTATTCTTAATCAATTCTGGAGCTGAAGCTAACGAAAATGCTGTGAAATTAGCGTCTTTTCATACAGGAAAAGATCGTGTAATTGCGTTCAAAGATGCGTTTCACGGACGTACTTCTGGAACGGTAGCTTTAACAGATAATCCAAAAATTGTTGCGCCTTTCAATGCTCATCACAAAGTATCTTTCGTAGAATACAATATTGATGAAGTGAAAGAAGTAATCGCTGGAGGAGATGTTGCTGCAGTAATTTACGAACCAATTCAAGGAGTTGGAGGAATTATTTTACCTTCTGACGAATTTGTACAAGAATTAAGAAAAGTTTGCACAGAAAACGGAGTGGTTTTAATCGCAGATGAAATTCAATGTGGTTATGGACGCTCTGGAAAATTCTTTGCGCATCAACATTCAGGGATCAAAGCAGATTTGATAACAATGGCAAAAGGAATGGGGAACGGATTTCCAATCGGTGGAGTTTTAATCTCTCCAGAATTTAAAGCTTCTTACGGATTATTAGGAACTACTTTCGGAGGAAATCATTTAGCTTGTGCTGCTGCAGTGGCCGTTTTAGATGTGATTGAGCAAGAAAGCTTAATCGAAAATGCAAAAGAAATTGGAGAATATGTTGGAATCCAATTAAATAAATTTCCAAAAATTAAAGAAGTTCGTGGTCGAGGATCAATGATTGGAATCGAGTTTGATTTCCCAATCGGCGAATTAAAAAATAACTTAGTTACAAAACACAATATTTTTGTAGGCTACGCTGGTACAAACGTTATTCGTTTATTACCACCTTTAACAGTAACAAAACAATACATAGATAAATTCATATCAGCTTTAGAAACTGAAATTAACATTATCATCAATGGATAAGACAGTAAAATTAGTATTCCAAGACGGATTAGAAATCGAAGGAAAATCTTTCGGTGCGTATACTTCTGCCGCAGGAGAAGTAGTATTCAACACAGCTTTGGTTGGATATAATGAAAGTTTGACTGACCCTTCTTACAAAGGTCAGATTATGGTGATGACAGCTCCAATGATCGGTAACTACGGTGTTCCTGATGATAAAGCAATGATTAATGAAATTGAAGCTTGGATGGAATCAAACCAAATTCAAGTAACTGGATTGGTTGTTTCTTATTATGCTGATGATTATTCGCATTGGAACGCTATTCAAAAATTAGGAGCTTGGTTAGAAAGTCAAAACATTCCTGGTATTTATGGAGTTGATACACGTATGATTACAAAAAAATTACGTGAGCAAGGTTCTACTTTAGGAAAAATTGTTGCTGATACAGATGTCGCATATTACGATCCAAACGAAGATAATTTAGTAGATCAAGTTTCTTGTAAAGAAGTGATCCGTTACAACGAAGGCGCTGATATCAAAATTGTTTTGATTGATTGTGGAGTGAAAAATAACATCATCCGTTGTTTTGTAAATCGTGATGTTGAGGTTATTCGAGTTCCTTGGGATTATGATTATTCAACATTAGAATATGATGGATTATTTATTTCGAATGGACCTGGTGATCCAGCTTTATGTATTCCTACAATTAATAATATCAAAGAATCTTTGAAAGGAGATAAACCAATTTTCGGAATTTGTTTAGGAAATCAATTGGTAAGTTTAGCAGCTGGTGCATCTACTTTCAAATTAAAATACGGACACCGTTCGCACAATCAACCTGTGCAATTAGTTGGGACAAAAAGATGTTTCATTACATCTCAAAACCACGGTTTCGCAGTTGATGATTCTAAATTACCAGAAGGATTCAAAACATTCTTCACGAACTTAAATGATGGAACGTGTGAAGGAATTCGTCACGAATCAAAACCAATCTTTACAGTTCAATTCCACCCAGAAGCAATGGGAGGACCAGTTGATACAGAATATTTATTTGATGAATTCATCGAAGAAGTAAAAAAATATAAAAACGCAAACGCATAATCAGAATCACGATGTTAAAAAAAGATATTAAAAAAGTATTAGTATTAGGATCAGGAGCATTAAAAATTGGTCAAGCTGGTGAGTTTGATTACTCTGGTTCGCAAGCGTTAAAAGCGTTAAAAGAAGAAGGAATAAAAACAGTTTTAATTAATCCAAATATTGCAACTGTACAAACTTCTGAAGGTATTGCAGACGAAGTTTATTTCTTACCTGTAACACCTTACTTTGTAGAAAAAGTAATTCAAAAAGAAAAACCAGATGGAGTTTTGGTTGCCTTTGGTGGACAAACTGCCTTAAACTGTGCGGTTGAGTTGAACAAAGAAAATATTTTCGAGAAATATGGTGTTGAGGTTTTAGGAACTCAAATTCCAGTAATCGAAGCGACGGAAGACCGTGATATTTTCATCGAAAAATTAAACCAAATTGGTGTATTAACAGCTCGTTCAGAAGCGGTAGAAACTGTTACTGATGCAATGGAAGCTGGTAAACGAATTGGTTTTCCATTAATCATCCGTGCAGCATACGCTTTAGGAGGTTTAGGCTCTGGTTTCGCAAATAACGAAGAAGAATTATTAGATTTAGTTGAAAAAGCTTTCAATTATTCTTCTCAAGTTTTAGTGGAAGAATCATTAAAAGGTTGGAAAGAGATCGAGTACGAAGTAGTTCGTGATGCTTACGATAACTGTATCACAGTTTGTAACATGGAGAACTTCGACCCAATTGGAGTTCATACTGGAGAGTCAATCGTTATTGCGCCTTCTCAAACTTTATCAAATTCAGAATATCACAAATTACGTGAAGTTGCAATCCGTACGATTCGTCACCTTGGCGTAGTTGGAGAGTGTAACATTCAATACGCTTTCGATACAGTTTCTGAGGAATATCGTGTAATTGAGGTGAACGCTCGTTTATCTCGCTCGTCAGCTTTGGCGTCAAAAGCAACAGGTTATCCTTTAGCTTTCGTGGCTGCTAAATTAGCTTTAGGTTATTCTTTGGATGAGTTGAAAAATAGTGTAACGCAAACGACATCTGCGATGTTTGAGCCTGCGTTGGATTATTGTGTAGTGAAATTGCCTCGTTGGGATTTAAATAAATTCTACGGAGTTCGTCGTAACATTGGTTCTGCAATGAAATCTGTTGGAGAAGTAATGGCAGTTGGACGTTCTTTTGAAGAAGCAATTCAGAAAGGAGTTCGTATGTTAGACATCGGACACAGAGGTTTCGTAGCAAATGGATTCAAAATTCCAGAAGGTGAATCGTTGGATACATGGTTAGCTGAACCAAATGATGAGCGTTTATATGCGATTACAGAAGCTTTCAAAGCAGGATATTCGATTGAAAAAATTCATGATTTAACAAAAATCGATTTATGGTTTTTACAACGTTTAGAAAGAATTTTTAATGTATCAAAAGAATTTGAAGCATTAGAAAGATTTGAACAAGTTGAAGCTGATTTAGTAAAACGTGCAAAATTATTAGGATTCTCGGATCAACAAATTGCAGTTTTAGTAAAAGGAGATCAAAACGTACACAGAAACGAATTAACGGTTCGTGAATTACGTAAAAACTTCGGAATTAAACCTGTTGTAAAACAAATTGATACGTTAGCAGCAGAATTCCCTGCTCAAACAAATTATTTATATGTAACCTACCACGGAACTGAAAATGATTTGACACCAGAAACAGAAAAAGCAGTTTGTATTTTAGGATCTGGAGTTTATCGTATCGGTTCGTCTGTAGAGTTCGACTGGTGTTCTGTAAATGCAGCGCACACAGCGTCTAAAAATGGTTATAAAACAATTATCATCAACTATAATCCAGAAACGGTTTCGACAGATTATGACGAGTCAGATCGTTTATACTTCGAAGAATTATCTTTTGAACGTGTAATGGATATTTTAGATTTTGAACAACCTGAAGGAACAATTATTTCGACAGGAGGTCAAATTCCAAATAACTTAGCGATGAAATTGTACGATCAATCAATCAATATTTTAGGAACTTCTCCTTTAAGAATTGATGATGCAGAAAATCGTCACAAATTCTCAGAAATATTAGATGAATTAGGAATCGATCAACCACGTTGGAAAGAGCTTTCTTCTTTAGAAGCGATTCACAAATTTGTGGATGAAGTTAATTTCCCAGTATTGATTCGTCCTTCTTATGTTTTGTCTGGAGCTGCAATGAACGTAGTTTCGAATACACACGAGTTAGATGCTTTCCTGAAATTAGCGAAAGAAGTTTCTCCTGATTATCCAGTTGTAGTTTCAGAATTCGTACAAGGAGCAAAAGAAATCGAATTAGATGCAGTTTGTCAAAACGGTGAAATTGTAGATTACGCAATTTCAGAACACGTGGAGTTTGCCGGAGTTCACTCGGGTGATGCAACAATGTATTATCCACCACAAAAAGTGTACATCGAAACAATTCGTCAAATGCGTAAAGTTGCAGCGAAAATTGCAAAACGTTTCGAAATTTCTGGACCAATGAACATTCAGTTCTTGTCAAAAAATAATACAGTTCGTGTGATCGAAACTAATATTCGTGCTTCTCGTTCGTTCCCATTCGTATCGAAAGTTGCTGGAAATAACATGATCGAAAAAGCGACAAAAGTTTTATTAGGATTAGAAGTAGAAAAAGGACATTCAGAAATCGTTTACGATTTAGATTATGTTGGAGTGAAAGCTTCTCAGTTCTCATTTACACGTTTAGCAGGAGCAGATCCAGTTTTATC
Source organism: Empedobacter sp. GD03797 (assembly GCF_029842105.1). Taxonomy (NCBI): domain Bacteria; kingdom Pseudomonadati; phylum Bacteroidota; class Flavobacteriia; order Flavobacteriales; family Weeksellaceae; genus Empedobacter; species Empedobacter sp. GD03797. The sequence continues at coordinate 987 of NZ_JAOCFS010000033.1, read as the reverse complement.
AGTGGACATGTCTTCTACAGGAGAAGTTGGATGTATCGGTGATACAGCGGAAGAAGCTTTATTAAAATCAATGCTATCTGTTGGATATGAAATTCCTGAGAAAACAGTTTTAATTTCTGGTGGACCAATTGCTTCTAAAGTTGCTTTATTAGAACCAGCGAAACAATTAATCGCAAAAGGTTACAAAATTTATGCAACAGAAGGAACGCACAAATTCTTTACAGAAAATGATGTGTATTCTACGCTTGTTTACTGGCCTTCTGATAAAAAAGAGCCAAATGTAATGTCTTATTTACATGACAAGAAAATTGATATGGTGATCAACATTCCGAAAAACTTAACAAAAGCGGAATTAGACAATGATTATCAAATTCGTCGTACAGCAGTAGATTTCAATATTCCGTTGGTTACAAATGCACGTTTAGCTTCGGCTTTCATCAATGCATTTACAAAATTATCGATGGATGATTTAAAAATCAAAACTTGGAACGAATACCGTAATAAATAGAAATTAGAATCTAGAAATTAGAAATTAGAAAGCCTCGCAAATGCGAGGCTTTTTTATATTGTTGTTTTTGAATTTGTCATTCTGAAGTGTCGAGGCATCTTTATCAAGCATGAAGAAATGAATACAAAATAATTCCAATAACAATTATTGAGAAAATAAACGTATTAATTCCTAAAAGTATAACACCTTTAATTGTTGTAATGATAAATCCTTGGTTATAGAGTTTTTTCAGCGCAAGGAAAAAGTAAACAATAAGATATAAAACAATCAATGTATTAATTAAAGCTATTATGGCTGATACAGCATTACTATCAATATAATCTGAAAGTTTATTCAAAAGAAAATAAACTAAAATAGATAAAAGAATTACTGTAAAATAATGCAGTGTAAAAATTCCGTGATCAAAATACCACCATTTCTTTTTGTTGTAAAAAATCCATAAGAAGAAAGCAAACAAAGGCATGTATACAAACAAAACT
>NZ_JAOCFS010000032.1:0-37763 GCF_029842105.1 Empedobacter sp. GD03797 | reverse complement strand
AGATTATATTTTCTAATTATCTTATTTAAATTCGACATCAAAAACTTCTGCAAAATGTTTCTTCGTAAACGCTTTTACTTCGTTCATATCTACCTGATGTCCAAGTTCTCTTTCTAATGAAGCTACAGCTTTATCCTGAATTCCGCATGGAATAATGTATTCAAAATAACGCAAATCTGTATTCACATTTAGCGCTAAACCATGCATCGTTACCCAACGTGAAGCCTTAACACCCATTGCACAAATTTTTCGAGCAAAAGGTCGACCAACATCCAACCAAACACCAGTTTCTCCTTGCGAACGCTCACCTTTTAATCCATATTCGGCAATAGTTTTGATAATCACTTCTTCCAAATTGCGCATATACAAATGAATATCTGGCTTGAAAGTATCCAAATCCATAATCGGATAACCAACCAATTGTTGCGGTCCGTGATACGTTATATCTCCGCCACGATTGGTTTTCACAAAAGTTGCATTTATTTCGTTTAATTTATCACTCGAAGCCAACATATTTTCTAAATGTCCACTTTTTCCAAGCGTATAAACATGCGGATGTTCTACAAAAAGTAGATGATTTCTAGTATTTTTAAAATCTGAACTTCCCTCCTTTTCTTGCGCTCTATTATATTGTTTTACGGCTATATTTTCTGCTAAAAGACTTTCTTGATAATCCCAAATCTCTTGGTAATCTCTGTTAATTCCTAAATCTTGGAATTCGACAATTTGTTTCATTTCACAATGTGTTTCGAATGTCAAATTTACGAAGGATTTCAAAAATTATCATTAATCTTCAAGCTCTACTTTAAAATTTCCTAAACTAGGATTATTAAGGATTTCTTCTAATGTATATTCCTTTATAAATGTTTTTCCATCTAAAGTAAACATTGCATCAGTAATATTTAAAGATTTTATTTTCTTAGAAAAAGTATATTTATATTTAAACTTAATTTGTTTCAACATTCCTAAAAAAATCGCTTTTTCTTCATCATTATCAAAGTTCTGTTTATCAAAATCTTTTGAAAATTTTTCAGCATCAATTGTTTTAGAGAAAGATTTTCCATCGAAAGCATATGTTGAGCTTGTCATCATCGCCATAGGATTATCACTAAATAAAGGTTCATCGACTAATTGTTTTGATTTTCTCTTTCTCTTTTTCTTTTGACTTAATTCATCTGTAATTCTTTTTTCTTCTTTTATATTGATACCTGCAAAAGTTTCTTCAATAATTTTTGAATTTGAATTAAATTCTTCTGCAGATTTAGATTTATTAATCATTTCTATTGCAAATTTATCTCTCAAGTCTAATCGAAATTTAAAAAAATCAATTGCAGATAAATCATCTTTATATAAGTCAAATTTTTCGGTTTGTTTTCTGAATTTTTCTCCACCTTTTTCTTGTAATAACTGAACAAATTCATAATATGAATACTCATTATTCGAAATTTGATTCATCTCAATCTTATCATCAATATTACTTGAATTCATCATTGCTCCAATTTGAGGTATATCTATTTTTTGAAAATAATCAAACTCACCTTTTTCATTTACAACAACTTCCTCAGAAATTGTACATGAAGTTAAAGTAGCTAAAGCTAATAATAGTGTAAATATTTTACTGAAATTCATATATAAATTGTTAATTTTTGTTAAAAATAATTGATTTTGTCCAATAAAAAAAACTGAATAAACACCTCTAAAAATAATGGTTTTGAGCAATACATTAACGATTGAATAAAAATCTTTATCTTTGGAATTCTTAGAAATCGGTAGAATAAAATAATCAAATAAAAATGAAGAAACTATTCGTTAAAGGATCTATTTTAATGGCTTTGTTTGCAAACTTTAGTGTTTTTGCACAACAAGGTGGTGGAATGTGGATTCCAACAGAATTGAATGAAAAGGAAATGAAAGACATGGGATTGAAAATCTCATCAAAAGACATTTTCAGTACTGGAGATAAAAGTATCAACAATGCAGTTGCTCACTTTGGTGGCGGTTGTACGTCAGAAGTTATTTCTCCAAATGGTTTACTACTAACTAATCATCACTGTGGTTATGGAGAAATCCAAGCACATTCATCTTTAGAAAATGATTATTTAACAGATGGTTTTTGGGCTAAAGAGTTGAAAGACGAATTACCAAACGAAGCTTTAACAGCGACTTTTATTGTGGACATCAAAGATGTAACTACAGCAATTTTAGCTGGTGTTAATGATAATATGTCGGAGGAAGATCGTAACAAAATCATCAAGAAAAATATTGAAGATTTTAATGCAAAAACTAAGACAGAATCTTATCGTTCAGTATTTATTAAGCCTTTTTACAAAGGAAATAAATATTACCAATTTACGACAGAAACATACAAAGATGTTCGTTTAGTTGGTGCGCCGCCATCTGCAATTGGGAAATACGGAAATGATACAGATAACTGGGTTTGGCCACGTCATACAGGAGATTTTTCGATGTTTAGGATTTATGCAGATAAAAACAACAAACCTGCTGATTATTCACCAGATAATGTTCCTTACAAACCAAAACATTTCTTACCAATTAATATTTCGGGAATTAGCGAGGACGATTTCACGTTTGTATATGGTTTCCCAGGTACGACGGACGAATATTTACCAGCTTCTTCTATCCAGCAAATAAAAGATGTCATTGATCCTGCGCGTATCAATGTGCGTACAATTGCATTATCTCATATCGATAAAAAAATGCGTGAAGACGATGCAACTCGTATCGCTTATGCGTCTAAACAAGCGCGTATTTCGAATTCACACAAAAAATGGATTGGTGAAGTTTTAGGATTGAATCGTTCGAAAGCTGTAGAAAAACGTCAACAGTACGAGCAAGAATTCATGAATCGTATTGCGAAAAATCCAAAATTAAAAGGTGAATATTCGAATATTATTTCAGAATTAAATCAAGTTAATAAAGCAAATCAAGATTACAATTTAGCGTACACAATGTATTCTGAAACGTTTTTCTCAAATTCAGAAACATTCAGAATGGCATTAACATTAAACAATATTTTGAATGCGGTTGGGCAAAAAAATTATGCCGAAACTAAAGCAAAAGCGTTGAATACTGTTGCGTCTATGCACAAGGATTATAATCCTGAATTAGACAAAACTATTTCTTCTGATTTGGCAGATAATTATTTCAAAGTTGTTCCTCAAAATTTATTACCAACTACAACTGCTGCAAATATCAAAACAGCTTTAGGAAATTCGGTAATCAACGGAACGAAAAAAATTAACGGACAATCTGTTTTAGGAAATATCAAAGCCTTAGCTGAAAATGATGCTGAGTTTATCAAGGCTTTAAAAGACGATGCTTTAATTGCTCAAATTCGTTTGATTTTAGATGCAAATCAAACAAAAGTAACGCCTATATATTTGGCGAATCAAGATAAAATCAACAAGTTGATGCGTACGTATATGAAAGCGCAAATGGATGTTTTTACAGACAAAAAAATCTTCCCAGATGCGAATTCTACTTTACGTGTAACTTACGGAAAAGTTGATGGTTACCAACCACGCGATGCGGTTTATTACGAGCCTGTAACACACATGGAAGGTGTGATGGAGAAATATATCCCAGGTGATTATGAGTATGATTTACCAAAACAAATGTTGAGTTTATATGACAAAAAAGATTATGGAAAATACGCCGATAAAAACGGAAAATTACCTGTAAACTTTATTGCAACAAACCATACAACTGGTGGTAATTCTGGTTCTCCTGCATTGAATGCAAAAGGAGAATTAATCGGATTAAATTTTGACCGTGTTTGGGAAGGAACAATGTCAGATTTAAATTATGATCCAGAGATTTGTCGTAATATTATGGTGGACTCTCGTTACATTTTGTGGGTAGTTGACAAGTATGCTAATGCGCAACGTTTGATTGATGAAATGACCATCGTTGACGAAAGCAAAAATGCAAAGAAAAAATAATATTTTTCACTATATTCTGAAAACCACGTTATTACAACGTGGTTTTTTTATTGAAATAAACGTAAGATTCAAATAAAATCTTAAGAAATAAAACTATATTTATACAACTTATCTAAAAAATTGTCAAAATAAAACACTCATAATTATGGAAGTCATTAGAAAATGGCCTTTTTATTTAAAACTAACTTGCACATTATTGTCAATCATTTGTTTAACATTTATTTCAATAATAGGTAAAGGAATTTTAGTTCCATTAATATTAGGCTTCTTAATTTCAATATTATTAGCACCCGTTTGTGCATTTTTTGAAAGATATTTACGCATTCCGCGTGCTATTTCGAGTATCATTACCACCTTGCTTTTTGCAGCATTTATCTTAGGAATTTTCTATTTGATTGCTATACAAATGGCGGAAATAGCAAATGAATGGCCTACATTTCAGAAACAAATCATAGAAGCTTTTATGAATTTGCAAGATTGGATTCACCATACGTTTGGTGTTAATTCGCATGCGCAAATGGAATATTTGACAAAGAATGTCAAAACCACTATCGAAACAAGTACAATTGTAATCGAAAAAGTAATTTCGATTGTTTCATCGATGGCTGTTACAGTTTTGTTCACCTTTTTATACATTGTTTTCTTGTTGATTTATCGTCGTCATTTGGTAAAATTTCTATATTACGCATTCAATTCAAACACACACGATCAGGTTTATAATGTCATTACATCTATTCAAAAAATGGTCAAACAATATTTGATTGGCTTATTTTTACAAATGTTAGTCGTATCAATTTTATCTTTTATTGCATTTTCTATTCTTGGACTTAAATACAAATTTGTTTTAGCTATTTTAACTGGCGTTCTAAATGTTGTTCCATATGTAGGAATTGTTATTTCGTTAATTATAACGCTAATAATCACATTTGCTACAATGTCAGCTTCAAAATTGTTCTTTGTTTTAATTGCATTTATTGCAATTCATGCAATTGATGGAAATGTAGTGATGCCAAAAATTGTAGGTTCTAAAGTGAAAATCAATTCATTGATTGTCATTATTGGATTAGTAATTGGAGAAATGACGTGGGGAATTATGGGAATGCTTTTATCGATTCCAATACTTGCGTTGATGAAAATTGTTTTTGATAATGTGACTGAATTAAAACCTTGGGGTTATCTTTTGGGTGATGAAGATTCAACAGAAATTGATGATGATTTAAATTCTTTTTTAGCCAAAAAGAAAGCTAAAAAATCAAAGAAAAAAACAAAGAAGTTGGACGAGAATTTAGAATAGTCTGATTTCTATTTTACATAATTATCACTCTTTATGAAATATAATTTATTATTCATTTTTAGTTTATTGATTTTCAATATTTCTTGTGAAAAGAAGTTAGAAAAAGAAGTAAATAAAAAATATAGTTATGGAATGATGTCTATTGATGATAGAAATTTATCTATAAGAATTTATAAATATTCTGATTCAATAAATTTTATTACATGGAAGAATATCAATGACTATACTACAAAATCATTCAAAATTTCTAAGAACGATAAAAAAGAATTAGAAGAAAATATTTATAAAATAGTAACCACTCCATATGAAAATGAAATATTTTGCACAGACTATGTGGGGAAAATAAGTATTAGTATGTCCAATCATAATAGCACATATTCTATTAATCTAAATTCTGTTTGTGATTGGAAAACATTTAATGAAGAAACTAAGAACATTTCTAAAATAATAGATCGTTATAAATAGAATGAGAAACTGAAATAAATTCAGTTTGACAATACAAAAAAAGTCTATAACAAATTATTATAGACTTTTTTAATTTATATTATTTTGGTTCTAATTCTTCAAATATTTTTTTTCTAAGAAATAATACAATTTCAAGAAAAGAATCGAGAAAAATATTCCGATTAGTGTTCCGAAAAATATATCACCCGTAAAATGTACTCCAACATAAACTCTACTGTAAGCAACCATTAACGCCCAAACAAGTAAGACATACAATAACCATTTGTAGTAACGTCTCAAAAGTATTCCCATAAAAATTGCAATCGCCATATGATTAGATGCATGTGCCGAAGTAAAACCGTATTTACCTCTACCCTCGCAATCTATCGGGCGAAATAATCCTTGAATCGATTCGGTGTAACATGGACGAAAACGTTGAAAAGAATTTTTCAGGATATTTGTAAATTGATCTGCACATGTTATCATCAGTGCTATACAAACTCCAGCTAACAAGGTTTTCTTCCAACCAAGTTTTACATAAAGTAAGATGAGAAAGATGACATACAACGGAATCCATGTTTTTTTTTCGGTAACTAATAACCAAAACCAATCCCATTTTTCGTTCCCTAAATTATTGAAATACAAAAATATTTGTACGTCCCAATCAAAATAATCTTGTATCATTATCTACTTACTGATCCGCCTAAACCTAATGCTTCGTCTACAGATTTTGGTTCTACAACAACCACAGGTTCTTCCACAATTGGCTCAACCACATTTTCTACAACGGGTTCTGTTGTTTCTTGCACATCCAATTCCAAATCCTGTACAGGATCTACGGCTTTCATAGTTGGTGCATCATCTTTTAACGCTGCATTTACTGTATTATCTTGATGAATTGCTTGATGCATTTCATCTACTGGATTACGAACTTCGTCAAATGATTTCTGAAAATCTTCCATTGGATTGATTTTCGCAAAAGAATCTTTGACTTCGTTCATTGGATTTAACTCTTTTATGGTATTCTGAATCTCTTTTGTAGGATCAACATCCTGAACAGGATTCATGATTTCTTGTTTGATATCTTCAGATGCTTCTTTTAATTTGCGTACAGCAGTTCCCAAACCACGAGCAATTTCTGGAATTTTATCTGGTCCAAAAATCACTACAGCAACCACCATAATAATCACGACTTCCTGGAAGTCTAAAAACGCTGGGTATATTACTAAACTATTCACTAAACAAATGTATAAAATCTAAATTTAGTAGAAGAAAAAAAGCCATCAAATTTCTTTGATGGCTTTCTTAAAATTTATTTAAAATTTGAATCTTATTTATTCATTTGACCTTTTTTAGTAAAGTCATACAATAAAGGAGATGCAACGAAAATAGACGAGAATGTACCAATTACGATACCGATTAATTTCGCAAACATAAATCCTTTGATTGATTCTCCACCAAATGCAAAGATGATTAATACGATTAAGAACGTTGATAAAGACGTATTGATTGTACGTGATAATGTTTCTGAAGTAGAAATATTAATAATATCGTACAAGTTGTGGTTTCTCTCAACTGTTAAATTCTCACGAATACGATCCAAGATAATAATCGAGTCATTCATCGAATAACCAATTACCGTCAAAATCGCTGCGATAAACGCTTGGTCGATCTCCATGTTGAAAGGTAAAATTCCTTTGAATAAAGAGAAAACTCCTAATACAATAATCACGTCATGCGCTAATGCGATGATAGTTGATAATGAGAATTGCCAACGTTTGAACATCACGATTAAGTAGAAGAAAATTGCAACTAATGCTAAAGAAACCGCTATATAAGAAGCTCTTGTTGTATCATCGGCAATTGTAGGACCTACTTTTGCAGAAGACATTAAACCTATTGTAGCATTATCTTCAGAGAAATCTTTTTCAGACATATCTGCTGGTAGATAAGATTTAAGACCTGTATATAATTTGTCTTTGATCTCGTCATCTACATTTGTTCCGTCTTCATCAGCTTTGTATGCTGTTGTAATTTTCACTTGATTTTGACCACCATACGTTTTCACCTGTGGCATCATTTTTTCACCTTCTAACACGAAAACATCACCCAAACTTTCAGAAATTTGTTGTGGATCTACGTGTTTATCAAAACGAACTGTATATGTACGTCCACCTTGGAATTCGATACCCATATCAAATCCTTTTGTGAAGATAGAGATTAAAGCAACTACTGTTAAAACAATTGAAATCGCATAAGAGATTTTTCTTGTTTTTAATAAGTCAACTTTAATATTTTGTAACCAGTGCGCTGTAAATGATGTATAGAAAGGAACAGATTTTCCTTTTGCTAAACGTCCTTCTACAAAGTAACGTGTAATGAAAATCGCTGTAAATGTTGATGTAAAAATACCAATCATAAACGTTGTTGCGAAACCTACAACAGGACCTTTACCAAAGAAGAATAAAATTAATGCTGTGATAAATGATGTTGAGTTGGCATCGATAATTGCAGAGAAAGCTCCTTTCCATGAATAAGCGAAATCTACTGCTTGACGTAATGATTTTCCTTTTCTTAATTCTTCTTTTACACGTTCGTAAATCAAGATATTCGCGTCCATTCCTGTTACCAATGTCAAGATAATCCCGGCAATACCTGGTAAAGATAATGTAGCTTTAAGTGATACTAAGAATCCTAATAAGAATAATAAGTTAACGATTAATGCAACGTTAGCATAAATACCTGCACGGCTGTAATAAAACACCATCCAGATTAATACTAATGCAAATGCACAACCAAAAGCGATTAACGAACTGTTGATTGCTTCTTGTCCTAATGATGGACCAACAACCTCAGCAGAAACGATTTTAGATGAAGCTGGTAAAGAACCTGCTTGTAAAATGTTTGCTAAATCTTTTGCTTCGTCAATTGTAAAGTTTCCAGAAATAACTGAGTTACCTCCTGTAATTTGATTACTGATGTTTGGCGCAGAATACACCATATTGTCTAATACAATTGCAACACCTTGACCTGGTTGTCCAGGACCTGCAGGTTTCAACTCGTCTGTAATACGAGACCACTCTTGTGCACCAACTTGGTTCATTTGCATTGTAACAACAGGCTCATTTGTAAGAGAACCAGGATTACGTTCACCAGCAGCAGAAACTACTTTATCTCCTTCAATTAATGGTTCTTGCGTTCCATTTTTACCTTTTAAGACATAAAACTCTAATAATTTAGGAGCAGATTTATCATTTGCTTGTTTACCTAAATTCATTGGCTTATTCGCCCAAGAGTATTTGTATCCTCTAATGTTTGCTGGTAATCCAGGTACAAAACCTTTGTCTTGCATCACACGGTTTACAACAGCAGTATCTTTTACATTCACAACAAAACTTGCGTTAGAACCAGCTGGTTGCATAACTTCTGCTAAAGTTTTGATTGTTTGTCCTTTCTCATTTTTTACATTATATTTTTCTGTATTAACGCTAGAAAAATATTGTAAAACTGTAGGATCTTGACGAACAACTTGCCAAAACTCTAATTTTGCTGTAGATTGTAATAATTTTTTTACACGGTCAGTGTCAGAAACACCTGGTAATTCTACCAAGATACGTCCATCACCTTTATCACCTAAACGTTGAATTACTGGCTCAACAACACCAAATTGATTAATACGAGAGCTAATTACATCATAAGCTGTTGCAACTTTAGCTTCGATATCTTTACGGATTACTTCTTTTACCTGATCGTCAGAAGCATTGTACGCAATTTTATCCGCATTGTTTTTGTTTCCAAACAAATCTGCAGCTGCGTATTTTGTTCCTCCTTTTATTTTATCAAATTCTTGAAAAAATAATTCTACATAAGGTACGTTACCGTTTGTTTTTTGAGCTTTATCTGTAGCATCCAAAGCCGTTGCCAACATAGGGTTTTGACTTTTCGCTGATAAATTCTCGATTAAATCTCTTTCAGAAACTTGTAAAATTACGTTGATACCACCTTTCAAATCTAATCCTAAATTGATTTCATTGTTTTTGGCATACCCATAATCGTACTTAATAATTCCCAAATCAAGAGGATGCTGAGCCAAGCTATCTAAAATTCTTGGTTCGTCTTCTGGCTTACTCGCCAAGCGCGCCGCCTCATGCTCCACTTTAGTTGTGTACCAAGTATAACTTAGTTGTCTGATACACAAGAGACTTAAAATAATTGCAAATGCTGCAATGAGCCATCTTCCTCGCATAATGTTTAATTGATAAATAAATTTTGACGGACAAATATAATAGTCTTGAAAATACTTTCACAATTTTTTAAGAATAAATCGAAAATCGATGTCCGTATTTCGAAATTCTTTATTCAAAAAATTAGATTTCCTTTTGGTATTTGTAGATATAAATTGACGCATTATTAGAGTCATCATCATTATCTTCGCACAAATACAAGGTATAATTCTTTCCAGATTCTTTATACAACGCTAAACCTTCGATTTTCTTATCATCCGAAATTTTTTGCCAACGTGTAACCTCCATTGTAGCTAAATCTAACTCACCTATAATAGAGCCTTTTATTTCTCCATTAAACTGAGTTGTACTTTTAGATTCTACTGTTGCTGTAAACAAAACTTTTCCATCTACTAAAATAGCATCCGAAAAAGTAGTCGTTTCATTGTTAATTTTAGGCAAAGTAATTGGAAAAAAATCAATTGTTTTCCCTCTCAAATCATTTATCTTACCTCCCACTCTATAAATTCCATTTACACCAGCAGGTCCATTTCCTCTGTTGAAAAAATATGTACAATGTCCATCTGTAATAATTCCTTCGATGTTAAAATCTTTTTTAGATAAATTCGAAACTTTTAAAAATTCATCCAAAAGAAAACTATAATTATCGTTTTGTACCTCCTTGGTTTTGATGTTATATGAAATCAAATCGAAACGATTTTCCTTAGAACCCGAACCAAGAATATACAAATGATTGTCAAATTTTGTAATCGCTTCAAAATCTGGTTTATCTTTTTTGGTGATATGTTTTGATTTTACTTCTGGATTCAAATCAACTTTATCCACTTCTTTTTTCTTTTTATTGTAAACGTACAAATGTGCTTTATCATCGGAAATCGTGTAAACATGGTGTTTATCAACCACTAATCCAGATGCCGCTCCAAGCCCATTTATGACAATTAAAACCTTAAGAATGAAATTGTAAAACAACATAGATGTAAGATTTGTTTTTAAGAGGTTTCAAAAGTAATCAAAGAATATCAGAAACCTTGATAAATAACCGATTTTTTGTAAAAAAAGAACTTAACTTTGTAGCATTTAAAAAGAAAATTGAGAGATGAAAAAAATTCTAAAAATTTACATTGACGCCTACAGCGGACTTTCGAAAGAATCTTGGATGTTAGCCATCGTAATGTTGTTGAACCGAATGGGTTCGATGGTTTTACCATTTTTAGGAATTTATATGATCTCCGAATTAGGATTTTCTTTAGAAAACTCGGGAATAGTCTTAAGTTGTTTTGGAGTTGGTTCTGTAATTGGTTCTTGGCTTGGAGGTTGGATAACAGATAAAATCGGAAACTTTAAAGTGCAAGCCATCAGTTTATTTCTAAGTGCTCCGATGTTTTTGATTTTACCTTATTTTAAAACGGTAGAATCTTTTGCAGTTATTATGCTTGTTTTGAGTATTATTAGCGAAATGTTTCGTCCAGCAAACTCAGTTGCCATCACACGTTATGCTAAGAAAGAAAATATCACTCGTGCTTTTTCTTTGAATAGAATGGCGGTTAATTTAGGTTTCTCAATTGGTCCATCAATGGGAGGTTTTTTATCTAATTATTCGTACGATTTATTATTCTATTGTAATGCAGGAGCCGCTTTGGTTGCTGGAATTGTTTTCTTTGTCTTTTTCAATGGAAGAAAAGAACGAAATGCTGCCTCAGAAAATGTATCTGAAAAAACAGTGGTCGAAAAAGAACGAAATGCTTACACCGATACACCTTTCTTAGTGTTCAATCTGTTTTGTGTATTATTCTCTATTGCATTTTTCCAAATCCTAAATACACTTCCATTATTTTATAAAGATGTAGTGCATTTAACACAAACAGAAATTGGATTATTAATGGGATTCAGTGGAATAATCATTGTTGTATTTGAGATGTTATTAATCCATTATACCGAAAAAAGATTTACAGTTACACAACTTTTAGTTTTCGGTTCATTTATCACAGCAATTAGTTATTTTATCTTCACATTTAGTCACACATTAGGAATGTTGTACTTAGCAATTGGACTGATGTCTATTGGAGAAATGCTTGTTTTACCTTTGATGTCAACGGTTACAGCTTTTCGTTCGCAAAAAAATAACAGAGGAGCTTATATGGGATTAAACGGAATGACAGCAGCAATTGCCTTTATTGTTTCGCCATTCTTAGGAACTCATATTGCTACCGATTACGGTTTTAATACACTTTGGATAATCACCACAGTTATTTTAGTCATCGTAGCTATCGGATATCACTTTTTTACTAAACCACTTTTACCAAAAAATATTTAAGATTTTCTTATCTTCGATAATTATTAGTTGAAATCACATGAAAGTATATACAAAAACAGGAGACAAAGGAACAACAGGTTTATATGGAGGAACACGTGTCTCTAAAAATAGTCTAAAGATTGATTCTTACGGAACAGTTGACGAATTGAACTCTTATTTAGGATTAATTCGTTCATATGAAATTGATCCAGCATTAGAAGAAGAAATTATCATCATCCAAAAAGGTTTATTCAATCTTGGAGCTGAATTAGCAACACCAGTGGATAAATTATACTTGGCAAATGGTAAACCTCGTATTCCGAAAACTATTTCTGAAGAAGATATTGTACAATTAGAGGAATGGATTGATGATTTGGAAGGACAATTAGAACAATTGACACATTTTATTCTTCCAGGTGGAAATCAACCAGCTTCTCATGCACATGTTGCGCGTTGTATTTGTCGTCGTGCCGAGCGTTTGACAGTTGGTTTGGCCGAAGAAGAAGAAATCCGTCCAGAATTACAAAAATACTTGAATCGTCTTTCTGATTATTTGTTTGTTTTAGGGCGTAAAATTGCCACAGACAATAATCACGAAGAAGTAAAATGGATTCCAGGTGAATAAAAAAACACTTTTATTTTTGAATGGCGAAGTTCCTACTATTCTGCCTGACACATCAAATTATGACATGATTTTTTGTACAGATGGTGCATTTCGTTATTTACAAAAATTACATATAACGCCCGATGTTATTTCGGGCGATTTTGATTCTTTCGAAATCAGTCAATTCCCTTCTGAAATAGAAGTTATTTCTACTCCAGATCAAAATGATACAGATTTTGCAAAAGCCTTACAAATCATTTTGGATAAAGGTTTCAAAAACGTTGATGTTTTTGGAGCAAGCGGTCGTCAACAAGATCATTTTATTGGAAATCTAAATGCGGCTTATCGTTTCAAAGATCAAATCAATATTTTGTTCTACGATAATTATAGTCAATATTTTTTCGCAGAAAAAGAAACGAAATTAGAAGGTTATTTTGGACGAACAATTTCGCTTTTACCCTTTCCTGAATGTAAAAACATTATCACAAAAGGTTTGGAATATCCTTTGAATAATGAAGATTTGAACTTACTTTCTCGCATAGGAACTCGTAATAAAGCTAATGAAGATTTGGTTACAATTGATTATTCAGAAGGTAATTTAATTATCTTTATCATCGATCAAGAATTTCCTATTTTGATTGCTTAATTTCACTATTTTTAGTGAAACGCATCTTTTCTTTTTTTTTGTACATTTACTGAAAACCAAATTACTATGAATAAATTTTCAGTTATTGTTGCATCTATTTTAGCCGTTGGGCTGATTGCTGCAACATGTATATTAGGAAACGCCTACAAATATAAATTCAAAAGCTCTGAATCGATCAATGTTACCGGAAATGCGTTGAAAGATTTTAATGCCGATTTAGTTAAATGGCGTGCAACGTTTAGTCGCAAAGATTATGATTTGCGCGTTGCTTCGGATCAATTAAAAGCTGACCAAACGGTCGTCAAAAACTTTTTGATTTCGCAAGGAATCAATCCAAAAGAAATTGTTTTTGAAGCGGTAAATATTTCAAAAGATTTTCAGTACGGAACAGATGCAAACGGAAATTCCATTAGTCAATTTACAGGCTATAATCTTTCGCAAGATGCAACAATCGAGTCGAAAGAATTGGATAAAATAGAGAAAGCTTCGCGAGAAATCTCAACTTTAATTAGCCAAGGCATCGAATTGAGTTCATCTAATCCAAATTATTATTATTCGAAATTAGAAGATTTAAAACTTGAATTGATTGCGCAAGCTTCTGAAAATGCGAAACAACGAGCTGAAAATATTGCAACAAAATCTGGTGCTAGTTTAGGAAAATTGAAACAAGCCGATTTGGGTATTTTTCAGATTACAGGTAAAAATGATAATGAAGAATATTCGGCTGGTGGATCATTGAATACCACATCTCGCCAAAAAACGGCTCAAATTACTGTGAGAGCAAGTTATAACTCAAATTAATAAATCAATAAAAAAAGCTTCTTAATATTAAGAAGCTTTTTTTTTGTCTATTTAAATACTACTGCAAGTAATATCAAAGCAGATATTACAATAAGTACGTCTACAATTTTAATTCTAAAATTACCAATTCCAAAACCTCTTTTTGTAGCATAATTTTTCTTTGATGACATTATAAATCCAATTTCTGATGGAAATACTAAAAGCATGCCAATAATCTAAATTAGAAAAATTATTTTATCATATTTTTAAATTTTTGCTGGCGCCGGAGCAGTTGCTGTTTTTGTATTTTTCATATCCACAACTATCTTTTCATTTGTATCAGATAATAAAAGATTTTTTCTGTAAATAGCAACATTAAGTATTAAATCTATTCTAACTTGATCAAAAGTAACTCCGTTATTTGGTTGAAATTTTAATCTCCAAGTATTTCCTGATCCAACATAAGCTCTTGAGGTATACAACACATTACCATTAATTTTTGTAGAAGTTCCCGTAACTTCTGAAATTCCTAAAGGATCTAATTCTTCTGGAGTTTTTGGATCGCCCGTTTTTATACCATAAATAATAAATCCTCCAATCATCACATGATATTTAGAAGCATCTATTTTTGTGTCATATTCTGTTAAACCTGTATTTGGTAATTTATTAAATCTGAACGTTGCATAATTAATTGAAGCATAACTCATTGTAGAAGGATTGAAAACTTTCATTTTGTTATCATCCTTATCAATTACAGTTAAATAACTATCATTTGATTTTCCTGTGTAAATTCCAGGATTTTCAAAAAACCATTTATCATTACTCCCTTTCGAAATTGTTGTACCATTTACATCTAATGTTCTTTTAGGATTATCGGTATTAATCCCTACTCCTGGAGTATAAGTTTGTCCAAATGTTATGGTTGTAAGTAATATAATTACTACACTGTATATTTTATTTTTCATTTTAATTAACTATAGGTGTTACTGCATCTCCACTTTTATTTCCTCCTAAATTATAGGATTTTGTATTTAAGTTTTTGAAAAATCTATTTGGATAAATTAATACATCAAAAAAATAATTAAAAGCATTATTTACATTTGCAGGACTTGTTGAGGGATTTCTAACTTTTACATGCCACATATTATCTAATCCTACAAAAGCATTATATTCAAACCTTCCTTTACTAGCTGTAGTTGGAAAGCCTTGTTTTAAATTGTCAACAGCTTCAAAATTTGTAATAGCAACAAAATAATCACTTAATGGAATATTAAGGTTTAAATCATCTAAATCATCACCATTTACATTCTGTATTTCATAAGGCTGAATGATAATTGGTAAAACATTTTGTTGACCATAGATTTCTTTTATTTGTCCACTAACATTTCCTATCTGATTCGGATCTTGGGCAACTACTCTATAATCTGTATTAACTTCAACATTATTAACTATCTTTTTTTCAAGTAATTCTTCTAACTTATTTACTTGACCAACTTTATTTGTAATAATGAAATTTCCATTTATTTGTAATTCTTCAGAAGTTAAATCACTATTAGAAACTCCTATTCCTACTTGACTGTACGATATATTTGTTGTAAGTAATAAAATACTTACAATTAAAAAGTTTTTCATTTTTATTAATTTAATATTGGAGTACCTCCTTCATTTAGATTAATTCCAGAATTATTCATATTAACCGTTTGCTCTGGGAGTATTTTTACATAAGTTTTTGGAAAAATAGAGCATGTGATTACCCATTTCTGAGTTCCATTTGTCACAGTTGAATTTAAAGCGGGGTAATCTGCATTTAATGTCCATTCATTATTTACAACTTTAGCTCCTACTCCAGGCAAAGCACTTGTTGTCGTACTTCCTGTAATATTTTCAGAAAAATATCCACTTAATACAACTAATGCATATTTAGTTGCATCAATTCTTGTATTAAAACTTTCAACCCAATCTCCATTTGGAGCGATAAGCTCAAAAGTCACTAACGCAGCAATACCTGTATTATCTGTAGTTCTTACATCTAATATTTCAATATTATTTGTAACAGTATTCTGTACTAATAAATTATATGATTTCTTAATATCTGCCTCAACTGGAGCTAAGTTTTTTGGAAAAATTAATTGATTAGAAACCATATCTCCATTCACTTCAATCGCCCCTCTCGGCGTATCAGTATTAATTCCGACTTGGGCAAACATTGTGGTAGTAGAGAGTAATGTTGCTAGTGAAACTAAAATCGTCTTCATTATTTTCAATAATTCAATTATCGCTAATTGACTTTCATGAGGATAGGAAAAACAAAAGTACATTTATCTACTTAAATGAAATAATGTTAACAAAAAAAATATGAAATATAAACAATAGATAAGTAGGTAAAATACTGTTGTATAACTATATATGGAATTGTTTAAAATGATTAAAAAATAGACTTTAACAGGTGTTAACATAATATTAAGAATTGTTGTTTCAAAAAAGAATAATTTCTTCACTACTCGAGAAAGTTGTAAATTTGCATTATGCTAAACAACGATACAATTTGTGCATTGGCAACTGCCAATGGAATGGGCGCTATAGCGGTTATTCGTATTTCTGGACCAGAAGCAATTTCTAAAGTTGCTCAGATTTATCAATCAAAATTTAATGTCACTAAATCTTTGAATGACGCCGAATCTCATACCATACATTTGGGGTATGTGATGGATGGAGATACCATTGTTGACGAAGCATTATTCTCACTATTTAAAAATCCACATTCGTATACAGGTGAAGATGTCGTTGAAATTTCGACACATGGATCAATTTATATTCAACAAAAAGTATTAGAGCTTTTAAATAAAATAGGTATTCGAAATGCTGATCCGGGTGAATATACTTTCCGTGCTTTTTGGAATGGCAAAATGGATTTAACACAGGCAGAAGCTGTTGCGGATTTGATTGCTTCGGATTCGAAAGCTTCGCACGAAATTGCGATTAAACAAATGCGTGGAGGATTCTCTAATCAAATCAAAGATTTGCGTGATCAAATGATCAACTTTGCTGCTTTGATGGAGTTGGAATTGGATTTCTCTGAAGAAGACGTCGAATTTGCAGATCGATCGCAATTTTATAATTTATTAAACCAATTACAATCGATTCTTAAACGTTTAGCTGATTCTTTTGCATTTGGAAATGTGATTAAAAATGGAGTTCCTGTTGCTATTGTCGGAGCACCCAATGCAGGTAAATCTACTTTGTTGAATGCTTTATTAAACGAAGAACGTGCCATTGTTTCGGACATTGAAGGAACAACACGAGATACAATCGAGGAAACTATTTATATTGACGGTGTTGGATTTCGTTTCATTGATACCGCAGGGATTCGTGAAGCTGGTGACAGTATCGAACGTATTGGAATAGAAAAAACATTTGAAAAAATTGACAATGCAACAATTATCATTTATTTGTATGACGCGAATATTACAGCAGATAACCAAATTGCCAATCAATTAGATGATTTGCAACGACGTGGTAAAATTTTGTTTAATGTAGCGAATAAAATAGATGTAAACAATAACGAATCATCCATTTCTGATGCTATCAAACAGGAGTTTAAAGATGTTGTACATTTAGAAATTTCGGCAAAAGACCACTACAATATCGAGGCTTTAAAAGAAAATTTGATCCATCAAATCAAATTAAAAGGAAGCAATCAAGATGACACAATCGTTACGAACTCTCGTCACTTAGAAGCATTACAAAACACACTTTCTCAAATTGGAAAGATCAAACAAGGAATGGACATGGGACTTCCTGGGGATTTGTTAGCAATGGATATCCGTGAAGCTTTAACGTATTTGGGACATATTACAGGTGAAATAGATGTGGATCAAGATATATTAGGGACGATATTTGGCAAGTTTTGCATTGGGAAGTAGTTATCTTTCTTTTGTTTGTTAACTACCTATAAATGTTATATTTAAGAGCAACTATGTTGCTCTTTTTTGTTGCCTAATTGCTTTATTTTGATTAAATTTGATGTACAGTTGTTGCCCAAGCATCAAGTTTGTTGCCCAAAGCACATCAAAATTATAGTATGGAGAAATGATGCACCAACTAGCTACATTAAGCTACTTTGTGCTACAATTAGCAACATTATGAGTACAAATATCAAAATACCAAAATTCTGTCAATTCTGTGGGCAAGCCTTTGTTGCCCAAACCACCACTACTCGCTATTGTAGCCACAAGTGCAATTCTAGACACTATAAGCAAATCAAGAAAGAAGAAAAAATAAGAGCCACATTAAGTGAGCAAATTCAAAATGCAAGTTCTGCAAATCCCGAAACCTTGCAAAGTTTGCAAACCCTACAAAAACTCCCAATCCAAACAACCAACTTTATCAATCTTAGAGATAAAGAATTCCTAAGCGTACAAGAAGCCGCTATTCTTTTAGGTGCTAGTCGTTGGACAATTCAAAGAATGATTAATCGTAACGAATTAAAAGCTTCTAAAATTGGGAGAAGAACAATAATAAAACGTACCGAAATCGATAATCTTTTTAAATGATGAATTATGAAAGTATCTTTAAGACAACGCAAGAAAGGCAACAAAATAACCTTGTACCTTGACTATTACGACAAAGGCAAACGTGAATACGAATATTTAGGTTTGTACCTAACACCTGAACCAGAAAAAGGAAGTTTGACTAAAGCTCAAAAAGATGAAAATAAAAAAATATTAGAGTTAGCAGAAAGTATCAGAAGCAAAAGACACTTAGAAGCACAAAATCAAATTTATGGTTTTAGAGATAAGGAGAAACAAAAAGGAAATTTCTTAACATTCTTTGAAGCACTAACAGAAAAGAAGAAAGCCAGCGTAGGTAATTACAGCAATTGGGATAGTACCAAAAAACATTTACAAGCGTATGATCCAAAAGGTATTTCATTTGAACGTTTAGACAAAGACTGGTTAGAAGGCTTCAAAGATTATTTAGATAATGTAGCTATTACTAAAACAGGCGAACCCATATCTTTAAATACTAAATACTCTTATTTCAATAAAGTTAGAGCAGCATTAAAGCAAGCATTAAAAGAAGGATTGTTAACATATAATCCAGCCGAACAAGTACAACCATTTCCACAAGATGAAGTTCAAAGAGAATTTTTATCTTTAGAGGAAGTTCAAACCTTAGTGCATACACCTTGTAAGAATGAAACATTGAAACGTATGTTTTTATTCTCGTGTCTTACAGGATTGCGTTGGTCAGATATCGAAAAGCTAAAATGGTCAGAAGTACAATATTCAGAACAGTTAGGTAATTTCTTACGTTTCAAACAACAGAAAACCAATGGAGCTGAAATGCAACCTATATCCGAAGATGCTCGTACCTTATTAGGCGAAGAAGGTAATCCAAAAGATAACGTGTTTACAGGGTTTAAATATGGCAATTGGAACAAAACCTTATTAAAAGATTGGATGACCGATGCAGGTATCAAAAAGCACATTACATTCCATTGTGCTAGACATACTTATGCTACATTACAATTAACGCTGGGTACAGATATTTACACCGTATCGAAGTTGTTAGGACATAAAAACCTATCCACAACCGAAATATACACTAAGGTTATTAATGAGAAAAAAATTGAAGCCGCTAACAAAATAAAACTAAACCTATAACTATGGATTTGATTGTATATAGAAATATCCTTTATGGAGTTATAAAACCTTGGCAACAAGACGATGCGAACGAAAAGTTTTTTAGACAAAATCTAAATCCTGACTTCGTCAATCCAGCTGATCCATCAACATTTTACGAAGCGTTGAAAGAGCTTTTACCAACCTATCGTGAATTGTACAATGAAGATGGATTAGAAGTGTACGAAACTCAATCCGATACAGAGGTAGATTATACAATCAAAAAGCCAATGATTAATATTCAGTTGCAAGAACCATTTTCTGCTACAAGTAAATTCTATTATTACTTATTACAGAATGAAACGACACGAATCAGTAACAGAATTTACTATTGCTTCAATAAAGACATTAACGAAACCAACAAAAAGGAATTAATCCAAAATGTGATCAAATCTTGTAAAGATTTACTTTTAAGAATTGGCACAGACAAGAGTTTATATCCTACAGATAAATTAACAGATTATGTAATCGACCTATTGGTTAAATGTATCGTTCGTTTATTAAAGGAAGTCGAATTACTTTATCCAGCCTATACCAATCAAATAAAAACAGAACAATACGAGATATTCTCTGAATTGCTTCACGATCATTTCGAATCTTTCGAAACGGATACTACCACACCAACATTCCAAGAGGCTAAAAATGAAATACTTCAGATTGATGATTTTAAACTCGAAAAATCAGACAAACTATCTTTTGGCTTCAATGGAAATAAAGAAAATCTTAAATCAGTAATAATAGCATTAAACAGACATTTATATCTTTTAAATGAAGATATAACCTCATCAGATGATTTGTTAAGTGTGCTTACCTCTAAAGATTTAAAAATTGGTGCGCCACAAATTCATTTAGATTGCGAAACCACTCAATTTGCTTATATCGTAGATAAATTAAAATCACATTTTCATAACCTTACACCAACAAGTATCGAGCAAACCAATCTGTTTTATTCTAAAAAAGGTACACTATTAAAAAGGAATAATTTATATAAAAACAACAGCAATTATCCTAAAGAACAAGAAACTATTGATAGAATTATCAAACAATTATAAATAAAAACAGTAAGATGAGTAAGATGTCTTAGTAAGACGTTACTATCTTACTTTTTACCCTTTTATTTCTTTAGAATTTTGACTCATAACATAAAAATAGTTCGTTATGAGTAATGAAATTTTAATCTTAGAAAAGCTTGCTCAATTAGAAGGTAAAATTGAGGAGCAAAATTTATTGCAAAAAGAAGTATTAACGTTTAATGATGTGTGTAAGTATTTAGACATAAGTGCTTCGCACCTTTACAAACTAACTTCTCAAAAGCAAATTCCACATTTTTGTCCACAAGGGAAAAAACTCTATTTCAATCGCACAGAAATAGACCAATGGTTAATGCGTAACAGGCAAGAAACTACGGAAGACATCGAAACAGCTGCAGCTAATTATTTAATCAAAAACAAACGTAAATAATTATGAGCTTTTATAGATTTTCCGAAGAAGAGGTTCAAGAGATTATGGATCGTTTAGATCAATTGTCTATCGAGGTTAAAAAGAAACAACGTACCGAACCCGACCAAGTCTTTTACGATAATCAGGAGTTTCTCCAGATTATGAATATTAGCAAACGTACTGCCGCTTATTGGCGAACCGAAAACATTATTACCTATTCACAAGTAGGCAATAAAATCTACTACACTTTAGCCGACATCTTAGAGCTATTACAACGTAGTAAAATTCCAGCTAACAATTCCATTAACCTTAAATCTATTAACAATGACTAGAGTATCAATTTTCCAAAACTTCAATAATCCTGTACAAACCATTACATTACAGGATTTAATCTCAAACATCAAAACAGGTACATACCAAGACGATGTAAACACCATTCGTATGGCTATTGGAATGGGAAAACCCGAAAGAGCCGATGAATTAAAAAAGAACCTTTTAGCTTTCACGCCATCAGCAACATATTCTGGTGGCAGAAAGAAAGCTTTTATTCAAGAATACAATCAAATCATTCATTTAGATTTTGATAATATTGATGAAGAAGATTTAATTCAAATCACTACACAAACCGCATCTATTTCGTATACCTTAGCTTGTTTCAAAAGTCCAAGTGGTAATGGCTTAAAAGTGTTTATTCAAGTAGATAGTTTACTACAACACCACGACTTAGCATACAAACAAGTGCAAGAATATTACGAAAAGCAATTAGGTATTAATGCCGATCCTAAGTGTAAAGATGTAACAAGATTGTGTTTTGTATCGTTTGATGAAAACGCATATTACAATCCATTAGCTACAATATTTGCTGTTAATACAAAGGTGGAAGAAAAAGTAGTCAAACAATCGGTACAAATAACGAGTAGTCATACAGATGATGTATTTCAATATTGCGTTGATTTTACCAATAAGATTACCCAGTTCGAAAAAGGCAATCGCAACAACTATGTATATCAGTTAGCGTGTAATTTAAACCGAAAAGGCATAAATCAGTTAGATGCAGAACAATTCATTTTGCAAAACTTTAATCACGAAAATCAAAAAGAATTCATCAAGTCTATTGAGAGTGCATACAGAAATCAAGCACACGAGTTTGGTACGTTTGCAAAGACTGCAAACTTTGCAAACTTGCAAAAAGACAGTCCACCTGATAAAGAACCAGTGTATGATGAGGTAGATTATCTAAAAACTACACCTACAATTCCTGCACATATCGTTAATTATTTACCCGAATTATTAATTGAAGGTTGCGAAGCGTTTAAGGATAACGAACGCAAACGTGATGTATTTCTTACAGCTGGACTAACTATTTTAAGTGGTTGTTTGCCTAATGTTACAGGTATCTACCACCAAGAAAGAGTGTACCCGCATTTGTTCTCATTCATTATTGCTCCTGCAGCAAGTGGAAAAGGTGTGCTTAAAAATGCTAAACGTTTAGGCGATAAAATACACGAACGTTTTGTGAATAAATCGAATGAAGCTAAAAAAGCATTCGAAATAGAAAATGCAGAATACAAAACACTACTCGCCAAGCGCAAAAAAGACGATGCTATTCCCGAAAAACCTGTTGAGCCAAAATTCAATTTATTATTTCTACCAGCCGATACCAGCCAAGCAATGATGATGAAAATGCTTCAAGACAACGATGGTAAAGGTATTATTTGCGAAACAGAAGCCGATGCAATGAGTGGTGCAAATAAACAAGACTGGGGAAATTACTCGCATATTATGAGAGCAGCATTCCATCACGAAAAAATTTCAGCAGCTCGTAAAACCAATAATGAATTATTAGAAATTCCGAATCCTCAATTAGCCGTTTCATTATCAGGTACTCCAGCACAAGTACCCAAATTAATTCAATCAGCAGAAGATGGTTTGTTTAGTCGGTTTATGTTCTATGCGTTCAAAAATGAAATTATATGGCAAGACCCATCACCTAAAAAAGGAGGAATTATTTTCAACGATCATTTCGAAAAGTTATCTAACGATGTGTTGCAGGTATATGATTTTCTAGAACAACACCCTACCGAAGTACAATTAACGCCCGATCAATGGCAACAATTAAATGAAGTTTTCAGTAAACTATTAACCAATACCGTATTATTCAATAGTGATGATACCTCAAGCATTGTATTCCGTTTAGGATTAGTATTGTATCGTTTCTGTATGATTTTTACTGCATTACGCAAAGTTGAAAATGGCGATTGTTCAGAAGTGGTAGTATGCACAGATGAAGATTTTTTAGCTTCACTAGAATTGATAAATGTATATCTAAATCATAGCATCTTAATGTTCAATAATCTAGCAAGTCAGTCAGAACCTATTACCTACAAAATGGGCAATAACAAAAAAACTTTTTACGAAGCATTACCACAATCATTCCAACGTAAAGAAGCCATAGAATTAGGTGCAAAACACAATCTATCAGAACGTTCAGTAGATGATTTTCTTAAAAATTCTGTACCCGAATTATTGTCAAAAATTAAAACAGGATGGTATGAGAAAGTTTAATAAACTCGCTAATTATAGTCTACATAATTTTGTATATTTGTTTCAAATTAGAAAGAGGCAATTAAATGAATGTATTAAGTGTTTTTGATGGAATTTCTTGTGCGAAAATAGCTTTAGATCAATTAGGGTTTAAAGTAGAAAATTATTATGCATCAGAAATAGATAAACATGCTATAAATGTGTCAAAACATAATCATCCAAATATTATACATTTAGGTGATATTAAAAATATAAAAGCTCAAGATTTGCCTAAGATTGATTTGTTCATTGGAGGTAGCCCTTGTCAAGATTTAAGTAATGCTCAAAAAGGTTTAGGTCTAGAAGGGAGTAAATCTGGGCTTTTTTATGAATATATCAGGCTTTTAAGAGAAGTTAAACCTAAATATTTTTTATTAGAAAATGTAAAAAATAAATGGGCTCATATAATGAGTGAATATGTAGGTATAAATCATATTGAAGTTAATTCGACTGTTTTGAGTGCACAATCAAGACCACGATATTATTGGACTAATATTGATTATGAAGCTTTTCCTTCGAATCCTTGTGAAATAGAATTAAAAGATATTATTGAAAAAAATGTTGATGATAAATATTTTCTTAAAAAAGAGAACTTAGAAGATTTTCTAAATAGTGTTACTATTAAAGAGACAAAATCTAAAGATGGAATAAATAAAGTTTTTGAAATACCTAAAGAAATACATAATGATAATGAAAGACAACGTCGAGTATATTCTTTAAATAGTAAATCTCCAACTGTTTTAGCTAGAGCTGATACAACTAAAATTTATATAAATAACAAAATTAGAAAATTAACTCCTTTGGAATGTGAAAGATTACAATGTATCCCTGACAATTATACTGCTATA
The DNA here is from genome assembly GCF_029842105.1 of Empedobacter sp. GD03797. Classification (NCBI taxonomy): domain Bacteria; kingdom Pseudomonadati; phylum Bacteroidota; class Flavobacteriia; order Flavobacteriales; family Weeksellaceae; genus Empedobacter; species Empedobacter sp. GD03797. The sequence goes on along the minus strand of NZ_JAOCFS010000032.1, from coordinate 12,941 downwards.
TGTTCTGATACGCAAAGATATAAAATGGTAGGGAATGCATTTACAGTTTCAGTAATAAAACATTTTTTAAGTTCAATTACTAAAGAACCTAAAAATGTCATTATTCCTACAGATAAAGAATTATTAATTAAAAAAGAAGAGGATTTATTACCTATTCAAGGAAAGTTATTTTAATGAAGTTTATTGATTTATTTTGTGGTATTGGTGGATTTAGATTAGGTTTTGAAAGTATTGGAGGCGAATGTGTTTTTAGCTCTGATATTGATAAATATGCTTGTGAAACCTATTTTAATAATTTTGGTGATTATCCATCTGGTGATATTACTAAAATAGAAGCAAAAGAAATTCCAGATTTTGATTTATTATGTGGTGGGTTTCCTTGCCAACCTTTTAGCATAGGTGGACTTCGAAAAGGTTTTCAAGATACTAGAGGAACACTTTTTTTTCATATAGAAAGGATTATCAGGGATAAAAAGCCAAAAGCTTTTATTTTAGAGAATGTGAAAGGATTAGTCAATCACGACAAAGGTAAGACGCTTGATGTTATTCTAAACAAATTAGCTTCTAAGATAAATGGAGAAGTTAATCCAAATAAATTTAATGATTGTCTAGATTATCATGTTTTTTACAAAGTAATAAATTCAAAAGATTTTGGTGTTCCACAGAATAGGGAGCGAATTTATATAATTGGATTTAGTGAAGATGTAGATTTTAGATTTCCTGAAATACAAATAAAAAGTGTTTTTTTATCCGACATTATAGATGAAAGTATAGAACGAAATACAATTTCAGAAACGCTTAAATTCAATATCGACAATCATTTGCAATTACATTCTAAATGTAATCAAATTAAAGATCTTAGATATTTATTAGCTTATGAAGTTAGAAAATCTAGGGCTACATTTAGATTTGATAATTTATCACCAACTCTTACTGCAAAGATGGGTACAGGAGGAAATAATGTACCTGTATTGGTAAATTATGGGCGAAAATTAACCACTGATGAATGTTTAAAAATACAAGGTTATCCTGACAATTATAAAATAAAGTTTAATAATTCTCAAAGCTATAAACAAATAGGGAACAGTGTGTCTGTTCCCGTAATAAAATATTTAGCAAACGCTATGCAAGAGTTTATTAAATAGGTTTTAAAACAATTGTGAAAATACCTTTACTTCTACCTGAACCTGTGGTAATTTGGAAAGGTATTTCATAATTTTTTTTCAGTTCATTGTTTTCAAATAGCCAATGTGCTGTAAAAGGTTCTTCAAAATTTCCAATTCCTTTAAATATAAAATCACTTAAATAGTTATCGGAAACTATTGCATTTTTAATTTTATGATTTGACCTTTTTTTAATTTGATTTAATATATCTTTATCAAAAAGGTAGTTTTCACTATCATTAATTATATCAGAATAATATGATTTGAAATCTTCCAAGGAAACATTCCATCCCTTTATAACACTTTCATTCTTTTCAAAATCTTTTGTACTATAAATTGATGCACCTGCAGCTAGTGTATTACTTTTAAAAAGCTTTTCAAATGTTGTAGGTCCCATTTTAAATATGGTATATTTTGATTTATCTAATTTTACAGAAACTCCACTTTCAATAATAGGTTCTAAGTGATATGATTTTAAATCATCTTCATTTAGATAATAATTCTTTTTAACTATTTCGTCGTGTGGAATGTTCCCTTTAGCTAAGAAAAAATCTGCTTTACATGCAACGTTAATACCGTTAACTTTGCCATATTTTTTAGTAATTACATGTATTGCAAAAATATTTTCGTAATCATCAGAACATATATTTTCTATAAATCCCTTATCTTTATTAAATTGAATTACAACTTCTATTTCATTTTTGTAACCTGTAATTGCTTTATTTTCTATCATAAAAGTTTAATATATCATTTTTTAAAGTCCCCCATTTCAATTGAATGACACCTCTTTTGTGCTCAGATTTCCCATCAGGTTTAATGTTTCTATTCCAAGCTTGAAATGTTAATATTCCCAATGATATTGGTTTCTTAGTTGTACCATTTATAATTGTTAACATATCTTCTTTAGAAATCATAATGCCATCTATACTTTCACCATACCATAAAAAGTCTGCACTTTTATTTGATTTTACACCTGATATTACAAATCTATCTATTAGTATATCTTTATTCTTATTTAAAAAATTTTGAATTATAGAAACGTCGTTTGGGTATAATTTCTTGAATTTAGGCGCATCAATTCTATGTTTTTTATCTCCTGTACCATCCAATGTACCATCTCCCCAAATAAAGAGTCTTAATGAATTAAAAAATTCCTCATCATCTTCAACTTCGTCTTTAAGATAGGTTATAAATTCTTCTAAAGGTTCTTGATGTACACTATTACCTGACCCTTTTTTAATAGAAAATAAATATTCGGTATCATCAATTGTAACACCAATATCTGCTTTATTTGCACCTGCGTATTTTGTAGCTAAAATTTTTTGAGGCTTTATTCCGTTATTAATATCTAAAATAAATTTTTGATGAATTTCATTTAGATCATCAAAAGGTGTAGTGTTAAGATAATTTATAATATTATCTTCATTTTGAAATCCTGTCATTAAATAGTGTGTTTATTTCGGTTTTTAAAGCATTAGCAATCTTCTCAATATTTACAAGAGTTATGTTTTTTTCAGCTCTTTCGATCATACCAATATAAGTGCGATGTAGTCCAGCAGCATCTGCTAAATCTTCTTGCGACATATTTTGTGCTTTCCTAAGCTCTTTAACTCTATTTCCGAATTGGATTAATATTTCACTTTTCATTATGCTAACTTCAGTATTCAAAGCTAATTTGTTAAGATTTAACAAACAACATACTATAGTTAGCATTTAGGTTTTGTATTAGCATAATTGATTATTTCCCTAAAATATTGTAAATTAGTTGTAAGCATTCAGTACCGATAACCCTAATTAATCACGATGAAATATGCAGCAACTTACGATAAATTTAATACCATTAGAGATCAATAACGCTACTTTACAATGTAGCTTTTATACAGAGAAGTTCGAAGGTTCATATCCATTACACAGAAGCGAATTACCTTGCGAATTATGGGACAATCATCAAGAGGAAATAAAAGATAAATTTTATTATACTTCATTTGAAATTGGGCAAGATGCTGCATTCACCACAACCATAGATTTATCCAAATCAACCAAATTTGCGAAGCATTATTATACGCAACAGCTATTGCGTTATATTTCGCCATTGGTAGATGCGGTAAAACTAAACTTTGTAAAAGACATCGAAGTTTGGATGAAGAACACCCAACTATCTAAAACAGAGTACACCACTTACGATAAATACACGTTAAAAATAGAATATTCATACCTCATCAATAACTTAGCGTTATTAATAGCGTATGATGGCGTATCTAAGGTAGCTACACAATCCATCAACACATTTAATATTCCAACCCATCATTTCAAAAAAGTAATATTCAGAAACGAGATTTTAAGTTTCGATAAACTACATAACGAAGCAAAATTACATTTGGAAGAAGTATATCCAGTGCTAAACATCGGACTAAAAAACATTTTAGGAATAGAACATACGATTGATAAATCAACCAACAGATACAAAACCTATTATCAGTTAATCAATGATTTTAAGAAGAAATATGTAAACAACAGCACATTAAGTTTTATAAATCCATCAGATAACTTTTACCCAATACCAGCCGAAAAGGTATATGCTACGCATTACCATTCCAATAATTTAAGGTTTGGCACAAATAGCGAAATAGATCCAAAAATCGGCATCAAAAAGTTTGGGCCTTATCAACCAAGCCCACATCAACACGTTAAATTCTTTTTTATCTATCATCAGCCTGATAGACAAGAATATGTAAAACCTTTATACACTTATTTTACCGAAGGTTATAAAACATTTTTTCCGCCATTAGCTAAACATATTTGTCAACCATTCCATATGGATAAAGACAACAGCTTAGCGTATAAGGACATTAAAACAGCTTTAGTAGAATTAAAGCAACATCTCATACATTTCAAAAAAGAACCCAATACACGATATGTAGCCATCTATGTGAGTCCTGTTCATAAAGAATCCGAGCAAGATGTACAGTTGTATTACCAAATCAAAGAGGAGTTATTAAAACAAGATATTTCCTCACAAGTCATATATAAAGAAAGCATCAAAAACAATTATTTCGGAGCATTCTTAGAGAACATTACACCCGCTTTATTAGCCAAAATAGACGGTATTCCTTGGCGTTTGGATAGAGAGCTAAAGCAAGAATTAATCATTGGTGTAGGAGCTTTTAAATCGGCTCAATTCAACACACGTTATGTAGGCAGTGCATTCTGTTTTAATAACAAAGGAGAATTCAAAGGATTTGATTGTTTCAGAAACAACGAAATAGATTTAATAGCAGGTGCAATAGGAAAGCAGGTGCTAAAATTTGTTATAGATAATAACAACCAAGCCGAACGATTAATTATACATTATTACAAACCAATAGGAAAGGATGAAATAGACCCTATACAACAAACATTAAAACGATTAAACCTAGATATTCCAATCATTATTATTTCTATCAACAAAACAGAATCATCAGATTATGTAGCATTTGATACCCAATCACCAGAATTAATGCCAATAAGTGGAACAATATTGCAAATAAGCAAACTCAAATACCTATTATACAACAATACAAGATATTCAGTAGAAGGCAAACCAATAGCATATCCATTTCCAGTAAAATTAGCATTATACTGTACAGACAAAGATTATTTAGAGAACGTCAACAACGTAAAAGAATTAATAGACCAAGTCTATCAATTCAGCAGAATGTATTGGAAATCGGTAAAGCAACAAAACTTACCTGTAACAATCAAATACCCAGAAATGGTAGCACAAATATTCCCACATTTCGAAGGAGATAAACTACCCGACTTCGGAAAAAACAACCTGTGGTTTTTGTAAATGTAATTTACTGACAAAGAAATAATATCTTGTATATTTATAGATTTAATCTCCAACTAAATGATTGTGAAAAATAATGGGAAATATTGTCAATAGTATTAATGACCAAATACAAAAATTTAAAGATAGAAAGTTAAATATAAGCTGTTACGAAGAAAGTAAGCTTAAAGAAATACTATTGGATATAGGATATTATAGATTAGGATTTTATTGTTATTACTATTATGATAAAAACAAAAATGAATTCGATCAAAATATTAAAATTTCAGATATTGTCAATCTATATTATCTAGATATTGACTTAAAATATTTACTATTAAAATACATTAATCGTATTGAAATTAATTTTAGAACAAAGTTGATTTACTATGTATCAATGAAATATAAAGATAATCCATATTGGTACGTAGATGAAAATATAATGAGTGAAGAATATGTAAAGGATTTTAAAGAGAAGATTTATACTGAAAAATTCAAAACAGAAAATTTAGCTTTAAAAAAACATCACGAAAAACCTACAAGTGGAGATTATGCACCTTGCTGGAAAGTATTTGAGTATTTAACTTTTGGTTCGATAATAACGATTTTTAATAATATTAAAGATGAGGAAGTCAGACAGAGAGTTTGTGATAAATATAATATTAAGCATTTAAATAAGTTCAATTTGCTTTTAAATTCAGTTAGATTAATTCGTAATATTTGTGCGCATAGTGGTGTATTATTTGATTATTCATTGCCTAAAAGTGTTAGTACAATACCTCAAATAAACTTTAATAAAGGCGATAGAAATTCTTTAGATACATCGATAAAAATAATAGGTTTTTTTATTGAAAATATTTCAGTGAATCGCTATCAAGATTTCCAAGATGAAATTAAAGACTTTTTTGAAACTAGAAAGAAAGATACTGTATTAGCATCAGTGATTAAGGATAGAATAAAATATTTAGATTAAAATATACTACTTATCAAATTATTTGTATATTTGCACTACAAAGTGCCTCACTCGACAAGCTCATTTGGTGCACTATAAAAAAATATTCAGCTCGGTTTTTATAGCCGAGCTTTTTTTATGTCTACAATAAAACGGCTTTTAGGTTTCGGATAAATTGAAGTTTTGTCCATTCTAATCTATGGATATAAGTAGTAATTCTTAATTATATACTATTGTTTCATCAAATATTATATCGTAATATTGCAATGATAATAAATCAATAATGGGAATAACTAAATCGGAAATATTTACAGACGAACAAAATAAACTAGCTACTTTATTCAAGGTATTAGGACATCCTGCTCGTGTGGCTATTATTCAGCATATTATCAAACAGAATGCGTGTATCTGTACGGATTTGGTGGATGAATTAGGTTTGGCACAAGCCACCATTTCTCAACATTTAAAAGAATTAAAAAGTATCGGAATTATTCAAGGTTCCATCGAAGGAAAATCGGTTTGTTATTGTATTGATGAAAAGGTTTGGGCTGCAATTCAAAATGAATTTTCTAACTTTTTCAATCAAAATGTCAAAATAGAGAAATGCTGTTAAGGCGTTTTTTTTGAAATAAACCATCGTAATATTACGATTAATAAATAATATAAGAATATGAAACTTTCAGAAATCAAAGAAATCTTACCAACATTAGAAAATGTTGAATTTCAATTAGAGGATGCTACTTTCGTGCCAGAGCATTTCCACGTTACAGAAGTGGGAGAAATCACAAAGAAATTTATTGATTGTGGTGGAGTTATTAGAAATGAAAAAGTAGTAAACTTTCAACTATGGAATGCTGATGATTACGAACATCGTTTAAAACCAGGTAAATTATTAAACATTATTCGCTTATCCGAAAATAAATTAGGAATTGAAGATGCCGAAATCGAAGTAGAATATCAGTCGACTACAATTGGTAAATACGATCTTGAATTTAATGGAAAACATTTCATTTTAAAAAATAAAAAAACAGCTTGTTTAGCCGAAGATGCTTGCGGTATTCCCGTTGCAACTGAAAATAAATTTAGAGTAAAAGAAGAAAAATCTTCTTGTTGCACACCTAATTCTGTATGTTGCTAATATTATATTTTTGTCTATAAAAATCAATATGGATCAAAAGATACAAATTAAGGAAATTGCGAAATTATTTTTTAAACTCGGTGTAATTGGATTTGGTGGCCCTGCAGCTCATATTGCTATGATGCAAAGAGAAGTGGTCGTGAAACGGCAATGGATGAGTGATCAGCATTTTTTAGATTTATTAGGTGCTACCAACCTCATTCCTGGGCCTAATAGCACTGAAATGGCAATTCATATCGGTTATGATAAAGGTGGATGGAAAGGTCTATTAGTTGCCGGTCTATGTTTCATATTTCCAGCAGTTTTGATTACCGGAATTTTCGCCTATTTCTATCAGAAGTACGGACAAATCCCAGAGGTTTCACCTTTTTTATATGGAATAAAACCTGCCATTATTGCAATTATAATTGGTGCCGTTTATCCATTGTTTTTAAAAGCGATAAAGAATGTTTACCTAGGTGTTTTAGCAATTGCTGTATTAGTCTTATCACTTTTAGGTATCAATGAAATTTTTTTATTAGTTGGAGCTGGCTTTTTTATGCTTTTAGAAAAAAAATTTCGCCAACTTCACTCCATGAAAAGCTTTGTTCCTTTAGCTTTATTTCCTTTATTTAATGGATCGTTTCTGTCGACGATAAACCAATCCTTATTTTGGACATTTTTAAAAATAGGATCAATTTTATACGGAAGTGGCTACGTTTTGTTTGCTTTCTTAGATACCGAGTTGGTAGATAAAGGATTACTCACGCGAATACAACTGATGGACGCAATTGCGGTTGGACAATTTACTCCAGGACCTGTTTTTTCATCTGTAACTTTTATTGGATATCAAATCAACGGACTTTCGGGTGCTATTGTATCTACTTTAGCCATTTTTCTACCCTCATTTATTTTGGTTGCATTGATACATCCTTTAATGAAGTTTATAAGAAACAATGATTCATTTAGTACTTTTTTAAATGGGGTCAATGTAGCGTCTGTAGCAATTATCCTATCAGTATGTATAGTTATGGGGAAAGAAACTATTACCGATTGGAGAACTATTGTTATTGCGTTGATTAGTGCTGTAATAGTTTTTCAATTCAAAAAAATCAATAGTGCTTTCATTGTATTATTGGGTTCCATACTAGGCTACTTAATTATTCAATTTTAAACTAATGCAAAAACAATTATTTAACACTATTCAGAATGATGTTCTGAATCAAGAAATTTGTGAAGACAGAAAAGTAGTTTTACAACCTTTAGTTTTTTACATTCAAGAGAAAGTCAATGATAAGCAGACAATAAATCTCAATTTCATTTGCTCGCACAATTCACGTCGAAGTCATTTAGCACAGATATGGGCACAATTTGCTGCTGCTTATTATAATATCCCAAATATCAATTGTTATTCAGGTGGTACACAAGAAACAGCATTGTTTCCAAAAGTAGCTGAAACACTAAGCAATCAAGGCTTTCAAATCTTTAAAATTGCAGATAGTAATAATCCTATTTATGCCATAAAATTTGATGAAAATTGTTTACCAATTATAGGATTTTCTAAGAAGTATGATGATGCATACAATCCAATTTCAAACTTTGTAGCTATTCTTACTTGCTCCCAAGCAGATGATGGTTGTCCTTTCATTGCAGGTGCAGAAAAGCGAATCCCAATAACTTACGAAGATCCTAAAATATCGGATGGTACTACCAATCAAACAGAAGTTTACCAACAACGAAGTATCGAAATAGCAACCGAAATGATGTATGTCTTTTCTCAAATAATTAAATAAATAGTATTACATTTTCTGAATGATTATATTTTTAGTTGCATACTTTGTTTCTATCCATTGTTGCAATTTATTTTCATCAATTAACTTTTCTGATTGGTAAAGAATTATTTTATTATTTGATATACTATCTGAATATTGATTGAGTGTACCAAAGTAAATTTGACTAATATCTGGAAATAAAATTTTTATTTCTTTCTCCAGTATGCTATCTCCAAATGTTTTAGCTTTTAGCAATTCGTTAAGTTGCTGTATTTTCAAATCCTTTTCTGTTATATCACTTTGGTTTTTATTGAGTTCACTTAAAATTTCTTGTTTTAAATCTGCGTTATTTTGTCGAACAGTAAACGTTGTATTATTAATACCATAATCTTCCAATTTGGTATTATATCGTGCTATTTCTAAGCTATCTAATTGTTGAGACAAGAAAGCAAGTTCTATTTTTTTAGGCTTACTTCTGAAATTGACATTTTTATAAATTACGGTATGCCCATTATTTAAAAATTCATTTTGAATAAACGTTTCTACATTCTGCGTAAATTTCTTTTCTTGAAGCAAGTTATACGCTAAGTAAAAACTTGGTATAATCAGTAAGCTCATGACTACTGAAATGCTTATTCTAACTTTTTTATCCAATGAAGGATTTTGAGTTTGTACTGGTTTATATTTTAAATATTTTAAAACAATAAACGTAGACAACGCAATGAAAAAACAATTGATACTATACAAATATAAAGCTCCAACTAAAAATTTAAAATTTAGTGTAGCCAATCCAAAACCTGCTGTACATAATGGTGGCATCAAAGCAGTAGCAATTGCTACTCCAGGTATGGGATTGCCTTTTTCAATTCTTGTTATGGATACTGCACCAACGATTCCACCAAAAAATGCGATAAGCACATCATATATAGTGGGTGATGTTCTGGCAAGTAATTCGGATTGTACATCTTTAAATGGACTTAGATAAAAATATATACAGGATACGATAAGTCCAGCTATTGTAGCAATAAATAAGTTTTTGGCTGATCGCTTAAGTAAAGAAAAATCATACGTAGCTAATGCAAAACCAGAACCGACTATTGGACCCATTAATGGTGATATTAACATAGCTCCTATAATGACTGCTGTGGAATTTACATTTAATCCTATAGATGCAATTAATATCGCACAAGCTAAAATCCATAGATTAGCTCCTTTAAATGATATATTGCTTTGTACGTCTTCTTTAACTTTATTCTTATCTTCTTCTCCACTTTGTAGATTAAATAATTGATAGATCTTGTTCATTGTGTTTCACATAAGTATTAAAATTATTTATCAATTCTATTTTCTGATTAGTAATATTTTCGCATAAATTTATAAATATCATTATTTGATCCATAAATTACTAAAACATCATCACGTTCAAGTACTGTTGTACTCTTCCCTTTGTTAGGTACATTCAAAAATAGAGTTTTTATTTAATAATTGATTATTTTTTATTATAATTTTGTTGGAATGTAGGAAAATCTTGTTTTTTTTCATTATTTATTTTTCCATATTTCAACAAAAAATCTCTGGGAGTGAGGTATTGTAGCGCACTATGAGGTCGCTCATTATTATACATCCACATCCAAATTTCAGCATAATTTTTCATCTGTTTGATATTCTCAAAGAGATAAACGTTTAAAAATTCTGTTCGAAAAGTTCTGTTAAATCTTTCTACTAATGAGTTTTGTGTTGGTTGTCCTGGTTGAATATATTGTAGAACAATCTGATTTGATAGACACCAAATTTTTAATTTTTCTGCAATAAATTCTGGTCCATTATCTACTCTTATTTTATCAGGTTTTCCTCGCCATTCTACAAGTTGCTTTAGCTGTGAAATGACCTTTGATGAAGGTAAACTCGTGTCAATTGTAATGGTTAAAATTTCTCTATTAAAGTCATCTATAATATTCAAACTTCTTACTTTTTTACCACACTCTAAGGTGTCGTGCATAAAATCCATACTCCAAGTTACATTTGGGTAAATTGGTCGCAATAAAGGCTCTTTTACTCTTGCTGGAAGACGTTTTTTACGTTTACTTCTAAGATTTAATTTCAGAGAGGTATATATTCTGTAAACTCGTTTATGATTCCATCCAAATCCACGATTTCTCAGCCTGTGATGCATCATCCAAAGTCCCCATGTGTAGTGCTGTTCTGAAAGCAAAACTAATTCTTCCCTAATTTTATCATCCTCATTATTGGGTTTCTTTTTATAAAAATAAACCGAACTGGAAATGAGGAAAACTTTACACGCCTTACGAGTACTCATTGCGTATTGTGAGCTGCAATAAGTGACCAGTTCTCGTTTCTCAGAAGGCGTTAAAGCTTTTTTGAAATCACATCTTTCATCACAACATTTTCTAGCGTTAGTTCTGCTACAATCTTTTTGTACTGAGAGAGTTCTTTCTCCATTTCCTTCATTTTAGTGAGTTGTTGAACGTCCAATCCACCATATTTACTCTTCCAATTATAAAAAGTAGGTTGACTAATTCCATGATCACGACAAATTTCATTGACCGTTTTTCCAAAATTTTGTTCAGATAAGATCTTGATAATCTGAACTTCCGAATATTTACTGTTCTTCATAGTTTTATAAATTTATAAACTATAATTATAAATGACACTAATTTTGGGGAAGCTTACACTGTTGTTGACGATGGAAATCCTTGTACCTGTGGTACTATTTTAAATTGACCTAAAAAACTTGTTTCTTGTTTATTTTTAATAACAGTCATTACCAATATATTGTATTTCTTTTTAAATTGAATCTCATCAAAACTTAATCCTACAAGTTCTTTGGGTACTATAACTTCTATGATACTATATTCCTTATTAAGTTCAAAAGAATCTATAATTCCTTTTGTATTTAGTTTTTTAGTCCAACGTTCGGCAGATTCCTCTTCAGGTCTTATAATTTGATCTACACCTATGGCATGTAATACATTTTCGTGGACATTATTTATTGATCGACTTATTAAACGATTAACTTTTCTATTTTTAAAATTAGCTGTCGCCATAATATTAGAGCCTTCATTTTCACCTATAGTAATTAACACCATATCAGTGTTATTCAAGGGTAATTTATTAAGTGCAACTTCATCGGTTGCATCCAAACAAATAGTATGTGACAATTTATCTTTATACGATTCTACACGTTCCATATTGGTATCAACTCCAATCACCTCATGCCCCAAAGCTGTCATTTTAGTACCTAATGATGCTCCGAAATTCCCTAATCCAATGATAATTAATTTCATGTATTTTATATTAAAATATCCCCCGTAGGATATGAATAACGAGAAGATATGGTTTTCTTAAAAAATGCTGTTAAAATGGTGATCATAGAAACTCGTCCTATAAACATAATTATAATTAATACTATCTTACTAGGATCGCTCAATAATGGAGTAGTATTTAATGATAATCCAACTGTTGAATAGGCAGAAAATACTTCGAATGCTATGTCTATTAATGGTAATTGATAATCAAACTTTGAAATTAAAAATACTCCAATTCCTATAACTAGAAAAGACAATGTTATTGTTGCAAATGCCTTTTGCACTATAGAATCACTGATTTTTCGGTTATATATTTCAATGTTTTGTTTCCCCCTTGCGATATTAATAAAATTTAAAATAGCAATGGCAAAGGTACTTGTTTTTATCCCACCACCTGTAGAGGTAGGTGAGGCACCAATCCACATCAAGAGTAATATCATGATAATTGTAGAGAATTGCAATTGCGAAAAATCTATCGTATTAAACCCAGCAGTTCGTGTGGTCATACTAATGAATGTAGCAGATACAAATTTGCCTATTCCTGTATGATTATTAAGCGTATAATAAAATTCTTCAAAATATATAATAATCGTAGAAATGAAAAGAATAATCAATGAAGTCATTAAATTTACTTTTGAACTTAATGAAAATACCCAACTTTTTTGTTCTTTACGATTATGAAATATACTTGCTATAGTTTTGGTAATAAAATAAGAAAAATAGCGAAGTATATTTACTAAAATAGGAAACCCTATTCCTCCTAAAAATATAAGTAATATTACAACTATTTGCAATGGATAATT
>NZ_JAOCFS010000031.1:0-38281 GCF_029842105.1 Empedobacter sp. GD03797 | reverse complement strand
AATTATAAAAAACCAAAAATGAAATATTACCTAACTTATATTCTATTTATAATTTGTTCAATTTCTTTTTCACAAAATATTGATGAAAAAAGAGATATACTAATTCATAATCTTTGTAATATCCTTTCCGAAAATAAAAATCTTAATGATTTAGATAGAATTAATTTAGTTAATCAAGATGTTAGTTTAATTAAATATTTTAAAGATTTTTCAAAAGATGAAATTCAAGCTGAAGAAGAAGCTATTTTTTATAGATTTCAAAAAAAATGTAAAGAATACACTGATATAATAAAGAAATTCTCTGAAAAAAATAATGAAAACTGGATTACTTTAGAAAATTTGCCTAAATCAACAATCAATGATAAAGATTATAATTTAGTAAAGTCAGCTTCTGAATTATATTATTTTGACTACGAAGGAAATAAAACAATTGTAAAAATTGAAGATAATAATTGGATTGAATATTTTATTGATGAATCTTTTTCTAAACTAAAATTATATTGGATAAAAAATAATGATTTTAATCTAGAGTTTTTAGAAAGCAATAATTCAATGAAAAAATCATTTAGTAGAAAAGGAGAAATATATCAATATAGAATTTTAAGTAAAGAGAATAATTATTATTGGATCGCTTATTATACAAAAGATCTAAATAATATCGTAAAATTTAAATTATATATTCAATAAAAAACCTTCCATTACGGAAGGTTTTCTTGTTATATCGAGTTTCTTAATCTCTCTTATAATTTACGACAGCTTCTATAAAAGCTTGTGCATTTTCTACTGGAATATTTGGTAAAATTCCGTGACCTAAATTGGCAATATATTTATACGGACCAAAATCGTCAATCATTTCTTTTACCATTTGCTGAATAGTTTCTGGTGGAGATAACAAGCGAGAAGGATCAAAGTTACCTTGTAACGTCTTTTTGAAACCTGTAAACTCACGCGCTAATTGTGGCGTAATTGTCCAATCAACACCCAAAGCAGAAGCTTTAGAATCTGCCATTTTCTCTAAAGCAAACCAACAACCTTTTGCAAAAACTGTTACAGGAACTACTTTAGAAACTTCGTTCACAATTTGCTCGATGTATTTCCAAGAAAATTCGTCATAATCTTTTGGAGATAACATTCCACCCCAAGAATCAAAAATCTGAATCACATTTGCACCATGTTCCACTTTTTTCAACAAATATTGAATCGTAGTTTGAGTGATTTTCTCTAACAATTGGTGCGCTGCAACTGGATTTTGGAAACAGAAACCTTTCGCTTGATCAAAAGATTTAGAACCACGACCTTCCACTGCATAACACAACAATGTCCAAGGCGATCCTGCAAAACCAATCAACGGAATTTTATTGTCCAACTCTTTCTTTGTAATATCCATCGCTGCATAAACGTATCCTAACTCTTCTTCAACATCAGGAATATAAACTTTTTCTACATCTTGAGCTGTACGAATAGGATTCTCTAACCAAGGACCAACACCAGGTTTCATCTCGAAATTCATTCCCATTGCTTGTGGCACAACCAAAATATCTGAAAAGATAATTGCTGCATCTAACGGAAAACGACGAATTGGTTGAACTGTAATTTCAGCCGCTAACTCTGGCGTTTGACAACGTGTAAAGAAATCATATTTATCTCTCAATTCGATAAACTCTGGTAAATAACGTCCTGCTTGACGCATCATCCACACTGGCGGACGCTCTACCTCCTCACCTCTCAATGCTTTTAAAAGCAAATCATTTTTTATCATTGATGTATTTTTTTATATTTTCAATAACTACTTCCACCAATGGTGTTTGCGCAGTTATAATTTCATGATTTGGATAAACTTCTTCTATCGCAGAAGTTGTTGTATTTCCGATTGTAAAAATACGCGAACTTTCTGGAATTTCATTTTGTTGATGAAACGCTTTGAATGATAACGGACTAAAAAAAGCATACGCATCAAATGTTTCATTTAATTGATAAACAATTTGCCCTGATTGATATGTTATAATTTGATTGACTTCGTGATTTGCTTTTGATAATTCATTCACCAACAAATCTCGACGGGAAGAACCACATAAGAAATTCCATTTCGGAGAATAATTTCCTGAAATTAATTTCGAAGCTAAATCTTCTGCATAATCTTCAACCAACACAACATCTCTGTTTTGCGCTTTTAGTTTTTCTGCCGTTTTTTTTCCAACAACAAAAAAATGACCATTCAATTCCAAATCTTGAATGGCATTTACAGTATTTTGACTCGTCACGATAAATTGATGAACAGATTCATCAATCTGTGCAGAAATTTTATTTTTCGAAGTCAATTCTATTTGTAAAGTTGGCTTGCAAACCACCTCAACATCAGTTCCAAATTCTTTTTCAAGTAATTCAGGAGAAATTAACTTCGTGAATAAAACCTTCGTTCGCACTATTTCGTTCCGATTTCTTTTTTAATTTGTTCAATCATTTTTGCTGCACCTTGCGCAATACATTCTTCAGCAAATTCGCGACCTTTCGTCAAATATTCATCTGCTTTGAATTGTCTTTCGATTGAAATCATTTCTTGTCCATCAATGGTTAAAATTGCTCCTTTGAAGGAGTAATTTTCTTCATCAATTTTCTCAACTAACGCACCAATTGGCGCTGTACAACCACCTTCTAAAACATTCAAAAATTGACGTTCTACTGTTGCAAAAAGTTCACATTGCGGATTATTAATATCACTCAAATCAAAACCTTCTTTGGCTACAATTCCTAAAATTCCTTGTGATGGTGCAGCAATCATCCAATCAATCACTTTATAATGAAGACCTTTTTCTGCCAATTCATCTAAAATTTCTGAACGATCCAAACCTGCAAAAGCAAATACAGCTCCGTCCCAATCTGCATTATCTTGCAACTTTTTCAGACGTAATTGCACATTTCCTCGTAAATCTACAATCGTATCATTTGGATATTTATGATTCCAAAATGCTTTACGACGCAAAGATCCTGTTGCAATAATTCGGTGTTCTTTCTCGAAAATATCTTCCGATTTGTACACCAAAATATCCGCAGAACTTGCACGCTCTGGATATGCAATCAACTCTAATGTTTCTGGTAAAACAGTTGGTACATCTTTCAACGAATGAACCGCAATATCCACTTGATCATTCAACAAAGCAATGTCCAATGAACGCGTAAAAACACCTGTTAAACCTAATGAATAAATGGGTTGTTTTAGATTTGCATCACCTTCAGAAGTAATCGGAACGATTTCTGTTGGATGACCTTTTGCCTCAAGAATAGAAGCAACTTTATTGGCTTGCCAAAGCGCTAACGGACTTTGACGTGTACCAATTTTTATTGTTTTCATGATTGTATTAAGCTTGTTTTAAATGAAACATTTTTTCGATTAACTGAATTGTTTCGTCTGCATTTTCTTTATTTTCAATCAAATAAGAAGCAAACTGATTTGTAATTTTCTGAATTACTTTTTCAGTTAAAATCGTTTCATTTTCGTCAATGTTTACATTATCTTTTTTCAAATTATTTAAAGCAAAACTCTGAAAAAAGTCTAATCTATCTTTGAAAGATTGAATAGCAGGAACCAATTCTCTGGTTTCTAACCATTCGTAAAACTCTGTAGAATGCTCCTCTATAATTGCCAAAGCTTCTGGAATTGCATTGCGACGTTGCGCAATTGTATCATCTACCATTTTAGACAATCCGTCCACATTTACCAATTGTATAGATTCGCGAGCAGCCAATGTATGAATTACATTTTCTGGAACTGACATATCAATAATCGTCATTTCCTTATCGAACGGAATCATTTCTTCTGTAATCGTGTAATTACTTGCTCCCGTTGCAACAATTAGAATATCTGTTTTTTGTAATTCTTCTTTTAATTCGCTGTGATCTTTTACGGTAATATCATATTTCAATCCAAGAACTTCCGCCTTTTCTTTTGTACGATTGATTAACGTAATGTTTGTATTTGGATAATGTTTGACCAAATTAGCGCACGTATTACGACCAATTTTACCAATTCCGTACAACAAAATATTTTTGTCTACCAAGTTTCCTTGCGTTGCTTGAATAAAATTAACCGCAGAATATGCAACCGAAGCAGAACCGTTACTTAAGAAAGTTTCGTTCTTCACTTTTTTACTAATTTGGATCGCAGTATTTACCAAACGCTCTAAAAAAGCATTTGATGCACCTTGTTTTTTGAAACGAGAAAACCAAATTTTGATTTGTCCGATGATATCAAAATCACCTAAAATCTGACTTTCTAATCCCGACGAAACTCGGAATAAATGTGTAATCGCTTCTTCTCCTTCTTTTACCATCATAAATTGACGGAATTCATCTGCATTACCTTCTGTGTATTTACAATATTGCTCAACGATTTGATCTTCGTTTTCTGCAAAACCATAAAATTCAGTACGATTACAAGTTGATACAATAAAAAAGTTTTCTAAACCATTCGTTTTAGAATCTTGTGTAAACGTTTCAACTTGTTCCGGGAAAAATGTAAATTTACCTCGTGTAATGGCATCAGCTTTTTCATAACTGATTCCGATTACGTAAAAATTTTCTTCCGTTTTATTACCTCTAATTGCCATTTCTTCAAATACTGATACAAAAGTAGTTTCAAAACTCTTTGAAAAATAACTTTAAAAAGAAAAAATAACGCTAAAAATTAAAGTTTGCTTTTTTAGAATAATTATAAATTAAAGGTTTATATTTGTATGTAAACCATTATAAAGAGCGAAGTTGACAATTATCACGTTTTTTATATGACAAACCTCATTATTCGAAATGGATTTAAAAAATACCCATAAAAGTAAAATTAACGAGTATAAATTGTCAACAGACGTATTTATCGCTCAAATAGACAACTTTACAGCTTCTACAGATACGATTCTGAAAGGAATTGACAAGCGCTATATACAATTCTATTTTTGTACAAAAGGTTCGTTGACATTTAATTTTAATAATGGTATTTATAAAATCAATTTGAACGAAGGAAAAAGTTTTTTGTTTTATTATCCGACATTAGACATTCCATTATCGCTAAATATAAATGTAGAAAGTAAGGTTTATATTGTGGTTTTGTCTATTCAGAAATTACATCAATTGTTTGCAGAATATCAAATTCAGAATAATTTGATTTCGAGCATGACACAAGAGAAATTTTATATTGAACGTGAAATTGGACCAGCGATAAAATTAGTTTTGAATCAAATTGAACAAATGAAACTTTCTCCACAATTTCAAAATTTATTTTTGATTGGAAAAATGTACGAATTGTTCACGCTTTATTTTTCTGAAATTGAAAATCAAACTGAGCATTGTCCTTTCTTGAATGATGAAAATGAAGGAAAACGAATCAAAGAAATCAAAGATTATTTATTAGCTGATTTTAAAAATCCTCCAACTATCAAACAACTTTGCGAAAAATTTACGATCTCGGAATATCATCTGAAAGAAGGTTTCAAAGAACTTTATGGAACAACTGTTTATGGTTATTTGTTGGATAAAAAACTAGAATATGCGTTGCATAAACTAGAAGAAAATCAACAAATGGTAAAGGATATTTCGTTTGAAATTGGCTACGAAAATCCATCTCATTTTATCTCAGCATTTAAGAAAAAATACGGCTTAACGCCTAAACAATACATCAAACAATTTCAGTAAAAGTTTAACGATTTCTAATCTAAATATTCCGGTTTAACTACTTATAAATACTTACTTTTGTCAAATATTTATAAATAATTATGCAAAAATTTTTACTTCTTTTATTTCCTTTTGCCGCTTTTGCGCAGCAACCCGACTATTATGAAGGGATTGATTTTAAACAAAATGGAAAAACGATAAAGGAAGAATTACACGATTTAATCAATGCTACGCATCATGCAGTTAGCTATACGCCTGGAGTTTGGAATATTTTAGATAAATCTGACTTAGATTTAGATTCGAAAGGTCGCGTTTTATTGATTTATGGTTTTACTGATAATTCTACTGTTTATGCTGAACAGCGTACACGTGATGTAAATAACAAAAACAATACTGGCGGAAATGCAAATGGAAAATGGGAACGCGAACATGTTTTTCCAAAATCATTAGCAAATCCTGTTTTAACGACTAATAATCCAGGAACAGGTACAGATGCGCACAATTTACGTGCAGTTGATAGACAATTAAATTCGACAAGAAGTAACAATACTTATCGTGAAAAATGGGCACAAGATGTGACAGGGCAAGCCAAATTAATCAATGGCGGTTTTTATCCAGGTGATGAATGGACAGGAGATGTGGCACGAATTATTATGTATATGTATGTACATTATGGGTTGGAAACTGATCCGCAATTGGTTGCGTACAACAACACAACAACAACCAATAATGATGGAATGCCAGATATGTTTCTGAAATGGAATGTGCAAGATAAAGTATCTGAATTTGAGAAAGTCCGAAACGAAATTATTGCCGAAACGCAAGGAAGTCGAAATCCATTTATTGATAATCCGTATTTAGCAACATTAATTTGGGGCGGAGATAAAGCCGAAAATACTTGGGCTGAATTATCTGCGAACGATTACAATTATCAACAAACGCTTGTAGAAGTTTTTCCAAATCCAACAACAGATAAGGTAAAAATTAATGCGAAGAATTTTGATTATGTCAATTTATATGATTTTAATGGTCGTTTACTTGGGATTGAATTAGGTTCGGAAGTTAATTTGAAAAATTATCCAGCTGGAATGTATATTTTATCTATTCACCTAAAAGATGGAAAAATCATCACGAAAAAAGTGATTAAGAAATAAATAAACAAAAAATTCCAACTCTAAGGGTTGGAATTTTTTGTTTATTTATTTTAACAACCTTCGTTATACATCACATCAAAAGAAGCTACTTTATCATTTACCAATTTGAATTGTAATATTGAACCTGCATCTTGATCTTCTACATTAAAATAACGAAAAGCCTTTGTTCTTTTATCCGTTTTATCATCATAACCATCATAAATAGAGATATTCAAGTTTTTGTATTTCGACAATAATTCATCTAATGAAGAACCAACTTTAATTCCAGACAATGTTTTAAGGCTCGAATCTGTCGATTTGACGCTATAAACAGTCAAATTATTAGAACCGTTTCCATCTCCGTTCGATGTTAAGCCAACTTTATAGGTTACGCCTTTCGAAACAATTGTCAAATCGTCTTCTGGATAACCGTATTCATTTAATTTCAATTTGAATTTTTGTCCAGTTAATTTCTCTAATTCAGACAATTTCATTCCAAGTTTTACATCATTTATACGAGTTGTAGAAACTTGCGCTTGCAAAGCTATTCCAGCTACAAAAGCAGCTATAAAAAACATTTTTTTCATTTTTATGTATTTAGGTTTTAATCATTATTTTAAAGTGTACATTCTTCTGGATTATAAGAACTCAATCCTATTGTTGTTACAATTTCATTTTTCAAAGAAAAAGTCAATATTACACCATTTTCTCTATCGTCAATTCTAAATTCTCTGTAATTATTATTCGATTTATCCAACAACACATTGTATTTCGACGAATAAGCTTTCCATAAATCCTCCAACGTACTGCCAATACCAATTCCAGATAAGGTTTTAATGTTTTTACTTGTTGTCGAAATAGAACTTAAATAGGTGTCATTTTCTGTTTTGCTCAAATAACCACTTCTTATTTCGATTGTGTAATCAATTCCTTTTAAAGTTATTTTCGTTTCTCCTTCATCAACAATTGCAGCAGGTTTTTTACCTAACAATTTTAATACTTCGGACGGACGCATTCCAATTTTCAACTCATTCATTCGTGTTGTAGAAATCTGACCAAATCCAACTATTGAAAGTAAGAAAAATCCTACTAAAGCTATTTTAGTTTTCATAAATATTGTTATTTAAAAAACCCGATTCATTTGACAAAACCATTTTTACGACTTTATTATTTTTTAAATAAAAATCTAATGTACATCCATTATCAAGATCATTTATTGCAAAAGCTCTGACCGATTTTGTTTCGTCATCTTCAAAAATATCTTGCACCGAAATATCATATTTTTTGTACGCTTTCCATAAATCATCCAACGAACTTCCAATTTTTATTCCTGATAAAGTCGAAAGTTGAGCGCTAACAGACGAAACCATATAGACTTCGAATTGTTTCGTTTTCAAATTTCTATAATACGAAATATGATATTTAATTCCATTCAACTCAATGTCCTGTTCAGGCATTTCAGGATTATTTACATCATAAAGAGCTAATTTATTTGGCGTTAAAGCTGCAACTTGTTTTTGTGTCATTTCGTACGAAATATCTCCAAATTTGGAAGTCGTTACTTTTTGAGCAAACATTATCGAAGTAAATAGCAAAAAGCATCCTAAAATTGAAAAAAAACGACTAAGCATAAGCATTAATTTGAGCAATATGTTTTACAATTTTCCCATTATCCAACACCCAAAGCGCATCATAAACTCCAGCTCCATCGCTATATGTCCCAAACAAATAATATTGATTTAACTCTTTATTGTAAGTAAGTTTTGTAGCGGATAAATTCGCGTTATACAAATTGGTAAAATATTCTTTTGGAATGATAATATCTTTTCCTTTGAATGATATTTTAAACGATTTGAATTCTGTTTGAGGAATCATTCCGTCCGAACCAAGAAAATCTTTTTCATCAATCGCATAAACAAAATCACCTTCCTTGAAAATTTTATGCTTTTTTGAATTAAATGCTTGCGTTTCGAGCTGAATAATATAATCAGCAACTGAAAATTCTATTTTAGAATCATTTGCCGAAGTTGGAGAAATCATTTCAAAATCTTCTAATTTTTTGATTCGATCATGGTAAACATAACCAGCTTTTTCAAGTTGATATTCGACCAAATACCATTTCGAATTTTCTTCATCAGAATCAATTGGATAGATAGAATTTGAATTGACTTTAGCAACTATTTTAGACGAAGTACTTTTTTCATCTCTCACATTTGCAAAACCATCTTTATCTTGGACAATCCCAAATTGAGCTTGCGCAAAATAGCTTAAAAAAGTAGTAAGAATGAATAAACTTTTTTTCATTTTTATGATTCGATTTTCTTGAAGTAAAGCTAACAAAATCTAAACCAAAAATTTTCACGAATTATAGTGATTTTACAAAATCGATATTTCTTTTTAAACCATCAAATTTTGTACGTTTTACGGGCGATTTCTTAAAAATTTCTCGAAAAACAACTTCCGTTATTTCTTCCCAATCTTTCTTCGAGAATTGATTAATTTTGTCATGACCAACAAAACGAGTTTCTTTCATGGGCAACGAAAAACGATTCCACGGACAAACTTCTTGGCAAACATCACAACCAAAAATCCAATCGTCAAATTTCCCTTTCATTTCGGTCGGAATTTGATCTTTCAATTCAATTGTAAAATACGAAATACATTGACTTCCATTCACTGTTTTATTGGGTAAAATCGCCTCAGTTGGGCAAGCATCAATGCAACGCGTACACTTTCCACAATGATCAGTTTCAATTGGAGAATCATAAGCTAGATCCAAATCAATAATTAATTCGGACAAAAAGAAAAACGAACCTTTTTGTTTAGACAACGTCAACGAATTTTTTCCAACCCAACCAATTCCAGCTTTTTTCGCCCATGCATGTTCCAGAATTGGTGCTGAATCGGTAAAAGCTCGTCCACTCACTTCCCCTATTTCCTCTTGAATAAAATCTAATAATTCGCATACTTTTTCCTTCACGACAAAATGATAATCTTCGCCTTGCGCATACATTGCAACTTTGTAAGAATTAGGATTTCGATCTAAATTTTGATAATAATTATACGCCAAAGAAATCACAGATTTTGCTCCTTCAACCAAAATTCGAGGATCCAATCGCATATCGAAATGATTTTCCATATACTGCATTTCGCCATGAAAATCATTCTTCAACCAAGCTTCTAAACGAGGTGCTTCTTCTTCTAAAAAATCAGCTTTGGCTATACCACAAGAAATAAATCCCAACGCTTCAGCTTTTTCTTTGATGCATTGGGACCATTTTATTTTGATATGTTCTTCTGTTTGAAGGAGCATTTTTAATTTGTAATTATGAATTGAGAATTATTATATCGACGAAATTAAATTTTGTCATTCTGAATGAAACGTTAGTGAAATGAAGAATCTTAGATTCCTCCTAACATCGGAATGACATTGTCATGTTGAACTCGTTTCAACATCACTTTCCTAAATTAAGATTAACGATTTTCAGGTAAAATATCTTTAAATTCTTTCTTTAAATTCTCAAATTCTGTTAGATTAACTTTTTTCAACACAATTTGCGTAGATGCAGGATATTTAGATAAATATTTATTTGGTCGAATAGGTCTTGGAGTAAAATTACCGCCACAATTCGGGCAAACATTTTCCAAAATATTATCAACGCAATCTTTGCAAAAAGTACATTCAAATGTACAAATCATCGCTTCTGTTGAATTTGGCAATAAATTCTTTCCACAATTTTCGCAATTAGGTCTTAATTCTAACATAAAATATTTTTAATGATAAATACTATTCTCTTTTTAGATTCCTCCTAACGTCGGAATGACAACGAACTTAGAACTTAGAACTTAGAACTTAGAACTTAGAACTTAGAACTTAGAACTTAGAACTTAGAACTTAGAACTTAGAACTTAGAACTTAGAACAAAATTACAAATCAAACAAATCGGTTTGAGGTGAATTTTCGCCACGATATTTTACCCCAATATGTTTGAAAGCTTTTTCTGTTGCAACACGTCCACGCGCAGTACGCATCAAATAACCTTCTTGAATCAAATATGGTTCGTAAACTTCTTCTAATGTTCCACCATTTTCTCCAACTGCTGTTGCTAAAGTTGTAATTCCGACTGGTCCACCTTTAAATTTCTCTATGATCGTTGATAAAATTCTGTTATCCATTTCATCTAAACCATTATCATCAACTTTTAAAGCTTTTAAAGAAAATTCGGCAATTGATAAATCAATTTTTCCATTTCCTTTTATTTGAGCAAAATCTCGTGTTCTTCTCAATAATGCATTTGCAATACGAGGAGTTCCACGACTACGACCTGCAATTTCTATCGCCGCTCTTTCGTCAATTGGTGTGTCTAAAATACGAGAAGATCGCTCAACAATCGTACTTAATAATTCGACATTATAATATTCGAAACGGAAATTAATTCCAAAACGAGCACGAAGCGGTGCAGTTAATAAACCAGAACGCGTTGTTGCACCAATTAATGTAAAAGGATTCAAACCAATTTGAACCGAACGTGCATTTGGTCCAGATTCGATCATAATATCAATCTTAAAATCTTCCATTGCCGAATACAAATATTCTTCGATAACAGGAGACATACGATGAATTTCATCAATAAAAAGCACATCATTTTCTTCCAAATTCGTTAACAAACCAGCTAAATCACTTGGTTTATCGAGAACTGGTCCAGAAGTAATTTTGATTCCAACGCCTAATTCATTCGCAATAATATTTGCCAATGTAGTTTTTCCCAAACCTGGAGGTCCATGCAACAAAACGTGATCTAACGCTTCGCCACGAAGTTTAGACGCTTTTACGAAAACTTCTAGATTCTCGAGAATATGTGCTTGTCCAGCAAAATCATCAAAACTTTGCGGACGAACAGTATTTTCGTGATTTAGATCGTCGTCTGGATAAAATTCTTTATCAGGATTTAATAAATCTGACATAAAATGATGATATAAATTATAATGATGATATTACGAAGGACAAATTAAATTATCCTCCGTACTTTTACACCTACAAAGAACGCAATATTTTTTTAGATAAAAAGAATTATGAGCAAAGGAATATTATTAGTGAATTTAGGTTCGCCCGATTCTACCAATGTTGAAGACGTAAGAACTTATTTACGCGAATTTTTAATGGATAAGAAAGTTTTAGATTCTCCTTGGATTATTCGTAAAACTATTGTTGAATTATTTATTTTACCAAAAAGACCCGAAAAATCTGCTGAAGCTTACCGAAAAATTTGGACAAAAGAAGGTTCTCCTTTGATTGTTTACTCTAAAATTTTGAGAGATATGGTACAAAAACAAATGGATATTCCAGTTGTTTTGGCAATGCGTTACAAAAATCCTTCGATAGAAGCTGGTTTACAAGAGCTTTATGACAAAGGAGTTCGCGACATTTTGGTTGTTCCTTTATACCCTCAATACACGATGTCTTCTACAGAAACTGTTGCAGATAAAGTGCTTGAAATCCAGAAAAAAAGCTACAAAGACACGAAAATTAATTTCTTGAAAGCTTTTTACAATCATCCAGATTATATCAAAGTTTTAGGAGATTCTATCAAAGAAAATTTACCTGAAGAATACGATAAAATATTATTCACTTATCATGGAATTCCAGAACGTCATGATAATAAAGCGCTTCGTGCTGCGAAAATTAGTAAATTACCAATTGAAACTTATCGTAATCAATGTTTTGAAACAACAAGGTTATTAACTGAATATCTGCAATTACCAGAAGATAAATACACAACATCTTTCCAATCTCGTTTGGGACGTGATCCTTGGATAAAACCATATACAGATTATGTATTGGAAGAGTTTCCTGAGCAAGGCGTGAAAAATTTAGTTGTTTGTTCACCTGCCTTTGTTGCAGATTGTTTGGAGACTTTGGAAGAAATTTCGATGGAAGGACAAGAAGAATTCTTAAAAGCTGGTGGAGAACAATTTACATACATCCCATGTTTGAATGATCGTCAAGAATGGGTGGATACATTAGTGAAATGGTTGAAAGGTTGGCAAAATAATTAAGAAAGGTTTTTAGCCTTACAAAATAAATTAGATATCTTTGTTTGGAATTTTTCAATTTTAAACAAAGATATTTTTTTAAAATGAGACTAATTTTCTCAATTATTTTTTTAGTCCTATCACTTTTTAGTTCGGCTCAATTTTTAGATACCAGTGGAAATCTAATTATTGATGGTCGAAAATATCTGAAATCTAAAGTGGATACTACAGGACGAAAATCGGGTTGGGAAATTTATGGTGCAAATACTTTAACCGTTAATCAGAATACCTTTTCCAATTGGATGGCAGGAGGTGAAAATTCGGTTTCACTAAATGCAAAAACTGATTACGAATTCAATTTCCGAAAAAAGAAACACTTTTGGGACAATCGTTTTATTTTTGAATATGGTTTTTTAGATAATAAAACCAATGGAACACGTAAAACTGCTGACAATCTAAATATCACAACTTCTTATGGATATTTGATTAAAGAAAAATGGTATCTAACCTCATCACTTAATATTCGTTCACAGTTTTCTGCGGGTTTCAATTATGGAACAACTCCAAAAACAAAACTATCAAATTTGTTTGCGCCTGCATATGTAACAATTGGGGTCGGTGCGAATTATACGCCAAATTCTAATTTTTCTGTCAGTTTTCAACCTTTAACATCAAGAACAACAATTGTAGCGGACAAAGATTTGCAAAAGAAAGGAACCTATGGTTTGCGGAATGATGGCGATACATTTCTTTTCGAAGTTGGTGCATATTTAGGTGGACGTTATAAGGTAAAACTTTTTGATAATGTCACTTACGATAATAATATTGGAATTTTCTCCAATTATTCGAACAAATTTTATAACCTCGATATTGTATATGCTGGATTATTAGACATGAAAATTAATAATTTTATGTCCACGCAATTAACTATCAATTTGATTTATGATGAAGATCAAGTTGCGCAAACACAGTTTAAACAAGCTCTTGGGATTGGCTTAACGTATAAAATAGACAGTACTAAGAAAAAAGATAAGAAGAAACGTCGAAAGAAGGAAATTCTCCCATATTTCGATACATCTGGCATTTCTCCAGTCAAATTACCTAGAATAAAACTGGAGAAGCAAAACTATGATCAAGTTTTTGATAAAAATACAATTGACGAAAAATCAACGTATATTAAATCAGAATCCATATTTTTGGAATAAAATAACTATTAAATCAACCAATCTATATGAAAAAAATTTTATTTACATTAGCAATTTTAGGAAGTGCTACAACTTTTGCGCAAACAGTAAAAGATGGTAAAGTAGCTACTGATAGCAAGCGTTATTTAAAAGATCAGAAATTTGATGGTCGTCAACCTGGCTGGTTTGTTTCAGGAAATAATTCACTTTTATTTTCTCAAAGTGCATTCAGTAATTGGGTTGCGGGAGGTGTAAATTCATTTGCGCTGAACGGAAGTTTAGATTACGAATTTAACTTGACAAAAGAAAAGCATATCTGGGATAATCGTGTCGTTTTGGGCTATGGAATCCAGACTAACAAAGGTGAAAGTTCTCGCAAAACAAATGATGTTATCGACTTAACTTCTTCTTATGGTTACAGCATCGGAAATAATTGGTATTTAGCTGCCTCTATGAATTTTCGTACGCAATTTACAGATGGTTTTGATTATTCAACAGATCCAAAAACGAAGATCTCAGGCTTAATGGCTCCAGGTTATTTAAGCTTAGGTTTGGGTGTGGATTACAAACCAAACGAAAATTTCCAAGTTAATATTCATCCATTTACACCAAGAATGACATTTGTTTTGGACAAAGATTTACAGAAAAAAGGAAACTTTGGACTTAAAAATGATGGCGATAAAACATTATTCGAATTTGGTGCATATTTAGGTGCGCGATACAAATTACAAATTATGGAAGGAATTTCTTATGATAACCGTGTTGGAATTTACGCTGATTATCTGAAAAATTTCGGAAATATGGACGTTGCTTATCAAGGAATTTTGGATATGAAAGTGAACAAGTTTGTTTCGGCACAAGTAAGTTTAAATTTACTGTATGATGAAGATCAAATCAAGAAAACGCAGATAAAACAAACACTTGGTATCGGATTTAATTACAAATTTGATAACACTCCACCAAAAGTAGAAGAAGCGCCAGCAACTGCATTTATACAAGAAGCGCCAATTTTCGAAGAAAAAGAAGAAACTGTAGAAGTGGCAACTAACATTCTGAAAAAGGAACCAATTCTTAATGAAACAAAATTAGTCGCTCAATAATATTTTCAACCTGCTTTTAATAAGCAGGTTTTTTATTTTTCTTATTTTTACAGCTCAATAGAAGAATAAAATGACAAAAAATATTTTCGGCGCACTATTACCACAAATTTTAATGATTGTTTGGGCAGCTTTCGAGCTTTACCTTGGGTTCAACAACGAACAAAATAACCGCATCATTCTTAGCGCAATTGTGATATTAATCTTCGTTATTTTTACAATTATTACATTAGTTAAATTAATCAAATATCCAAACGACCCTACTTATTTGAAAAAAAAGTAATTGATATGAATGTAATTCTTAAAACTGAACGTTTAACTTTGAGACCAGTCACAATTGGTGATACTGAAACAATTCACCAATTACATTCTATCGAAGAAGTTGATCAATATAACACGTTAGGAATTCCAGAAAATATAGAAGTAACCGTTCTTCATGTAAAAGATTTAGTAAAGTCTAATCAAGGAGAACAACCACAAGCTTATACTTTTGTTATCGAAAATGATAATCAATTTGCTGGATTAATTTCTCTAAATTTAGGTCGAGCTAAATACAAAAATGCAGAAATTTGGTTCAAATTACATCCTGATTTTTGGAACAAAGGAATTGCAACAGAAGCTTTAAAAGAAATTATTTCTTTTGGATTCAACACGTTAAATCTTCACAGAATCGAAGCTGGATGCGCTGTTGATAATATTGGATCTTACAAAGTTCTTGAAAAAGTTGGCATGATACGAGAAGCGCATACAAGACAATTACTTCCTCTAAAATCTGGCTGGGCAGATAATTATGGCTACGCTATTTTATCGACTGATAAAATTTAATATTGCATCATGACTTTTCGTGAATTAACAATTTCTGTTTTAGCTAAACGATACTTGCATCCATTTGATAGTCTCGAGTTAGTAAAATGGTCTATTGAAATTCTTAAAATAGGTTACGAAACTGAAAATTTATATATTCTTGCTGGCTTAGATGATGAAAATACAATTGTAAGAGAAGATTATTTCTTTAAAAGTTTAAGTGATTTGAATTTTATAATTGATGATAAAGAATCTATTTTAAAGGAATATGCATTTTATATTTCTAAAAAATTTATTAATAATAATTTAAATCAAGACACTGCTATGAATACAATGTATCATATTTATTCTGAATTAGATTATGATTTAGATTTAGAAATTTTCTATCAAATTACCATCGATTTAGAAATACTTGAAGATATCGGATCTTCACCTTACGCAAATATAAATTTGGACAATAAGGATGAATTTATTTTTAAGAAATTTCAAGAATATTACTCAAAATACAAACCTATTTACGAGTCAAATTAAGTCATTCCAAACTCGTTTTGGAATCACATCTCGTGAAAATAAAAACTTTGAAATTCGATAAACGAGTTTCGAAATTCGAACACAATCTCCCTTAAATTTTGTAAACTTGTGTTATAAAATAACAAAAATGAAATTAATCGGTCCTTTCAGACAAATTATAACACTTGCCAATTTACCTTTAAAAGGTGCTATTCACGAAAACCAAGTCGAAGTTCTCGAAGATGGAGGAATTATTATTGATGATGAAACAATTGTAGAAATTGGAAATTTCGAAACACTTTCTCAACAACATCCAACCATCGAAATTGAACAAATAGAAACAGAACAAATTCTTCTTCCTGGATTTGTGGATTCGCATACACACGTTTGCTTCGGAGGAAATCGCGCCAAAGATTTTGCCATGCGTTTGGACGGAAAAACTTATTTAGAAATTGCCGAAAGTGGTGGAGGAATTTGGTCTACTGTAACAGAAACGCGTAAGAAAACAGTTGATGAACTGAAAGATATTACCATAAAACATATTGCTCAATTAGCCAAACAAGGAATCACAACTGCTGAGGTTAAATCGGGTTATGCACTTTCTGTTGAAGGCGAAATTAAAATGTTAGAAGCAATAAATATGACGAATCAAGAAAGTGAAATTGATTTAGTTCCGACTTTTTTAGGTGCGCATATGAAACCAAAAGATTTTGAAGGTTCGAACAAAGAATATTTAGAACTTTTGGTGAAAGAAGTTTTTCCAAAATTGAAAGCTGACGATTTAGCAAATCGTATCGATATTTTTGTGGAACAATCTGCTTTTTCTGTTGAAGAAGGCGATTATTTCTTAAATGAAGCAAAAAATCAAGGATTTGAAATTACCATTCACGCTGATCAATTTACAGCTGGAGGAAGTTATTTAGCAACAAAATATAATGCGTTGAGTGCAGATCATTTAGAATTTTCTGGAGAAGAAGAAGTGAAAAATTTAGCCAATTCTGATGTTGTGGCAACAGTTTTACCTGGTGCTTCTATCGGTTTGGGAATGCAATATGCGCCTGCTCGAAAATTGTTAGATGCTGGTTGTTGCGTTTCGATTGCTTCGGATTGGAATCCTGGTTCTGCTCCAATGGGAAATCTTCTGACACAAGCTTCTGTTTTGGCTACTTTCGAGAAATTATCAATGGCAGAAGTTTTAGCTGCAATTACTTTTCGTGCGGCAAAAGCATTAAATTTAGCTGATCGTGGAACAATAGAAAAAGGTAAAAAAGCCGATTTTATCAGCTTCTCTACCTTCGATTATCGTAATATTATCTATTATCAAGGGCAATTACAACCAACGCATGTTTGGAAAAATGGCGTGTTGATTAATCAATAGTGTAAATATTATCAGGAGTGATGGTGTTTGTCGGCGTGTAAATTAACCAATCGGTAATCATTTCTTGCGGATAAAGACCTTCATCTCCTTCATTCAAACCTTCTACAGCATAAGGACGATTCAAGCAAACACCAAAAATTTCGTTGTTTTCATTGATTCCGTACACATCAAACCAAATATGTTCCTTATTCATTTCATGATCGACATCAAATCCTAATTTGATTAAAAATCGATAATAATTTTCTTCATCTGCTTCTGGATTAAAATACGTATTAAATGCTTTTTTATACGATTCAAAACGTTGATAAGCCAAGGCTGACATTCGTTCCGTTTCCTGATCGCTGATAAAGAAAATCGGATTATCTGCAATTGTCGCCGCATAAACTTCTGGCGTCAATGTATGTCCTTCTTGCACCGCTAACAAAACGCCACAAGGTTCGTAATTTTCGTTTTCTGGCTGACGCTCATTATAACCTCCCGGAATTGTTGCAGGATAATCTTTTACCACATCTTCCCAACGTTTCCAACAAAATGTAATATCCAAACCATCATAACCAATATTAAATTCTTCATTTTCTGGCGAACGAAAATCTGGTTTGATAAACGCATTTACAATCATATCCAAAGCCGAATTCATCTGCTCTACTCCATCTTTGATGTTCAACATTTCCAATTCCACAGAACCGCAACGATGCAAACCATGCGTATGCATCCAATACACGCGATCGCCATTTTCGTCCTCATCATAAACGCCATGAATCACATATAAATACGAAGGCGCAGGTGGAATTTCTGACTCAGCTGTCACTTTCGCCCATTTACCAGAAAGCAAACGATAAGGCATAAAATCGACAACAATAGATGGATTTTCGACAATGGCTTGCATTATTTTTAGTTGCAAATGAAAACTATCCAACGCATCATTTCCAAAATACATTACAGATTCCAAATAAAAATCTTGTTGAGTCGCAACTTCCATTTCTTCATCCGAAATCATATTTCCGAAACCAAATTCAGAATAATCGTTACTTCTCGCATCCACAACATACAAATTCACATCAAATTCTTCTTCCAAATAAGACACTACAAGTTGATATTCTTGCTTTACAGCTCCATTTTCGTCTTTATCAATTTCGATAAGATCAAAATTGATTAATTGAAAATAATCCGTTGATTTTAGACTATTTTCGATTGATTCTCTCGAGAATACAAAATCTTTCGACGAAGGAAAAATTCCCATTGTAGAAGGTAAACTCAATCCATCTTCAGCAATTCCTTTGTACAATTCTTGATTTGTCATAGTATAATTTTAGTTTGATTTTTGTTAAAGATAAATGTTTTAAGTTCATTAAAATTTTAGCAAAATGTTAAACTTTAAAATGATTAAAGATGATAATTCAGTTCGCATTACGTTAATTTATTGTAATTTTGTTCGCATAATTTTACAATTATGATAGCATCTATGACAGGTTACGGTAAAGCCGTATTGGAATTACCTGAGAAAAAAGTAACGATAGAAATCCGTTCTTTAAACAGTAAAACACTGGATTTAAACACGAGAATTCCTTCTTTTTATCGTGAAAAAGAATTAGAAATCAGAAACCTTATTTCAGAAAAAGTTCAACGTGGAAAAGTTGATTTTTCGATGTTGGTAGAGTTAAATCCTGCTGCAAGAAATCAAAATATAAATGCTGAATTAATCAAAAGTTATATGGCAGAATTCAAATCAATCACGCCAAATGTGACTGAAGGTGAATTATTGCCTGTAGTAATGCGCCTTCCAGACGTTATTTCGTACACGCAAGACGATTTGGGCGAAGACGAATGGAATCAAATTCGTGCTACAATTATTGATGCAATTGACGCTTTAAATCAATTTAGATTAGACGAAGGAAAAGTTTTAGAGAAATATTTGACTTTAAACTTGAATAATATTTTGGAGCTTTTAACACAAGTTGTGCCTTTTGAAAAAGAACGAATTGAAACTATCAAAGAACGTTTCAATAAACGTTTAGAAGAAGTAAAAGTTGATATTGATCAAAATCGTTTTGAGCAAGAATTAATTTTCTATTTGGAGAAATTGGACATTACAGAAGAAAAAGTTCGTTTAAAAAACCATTGCGAATATTTCTTGAAAGAATTAGCTGGAACTGAATCTAATGGAAAAAAATTAGGATTTATTTCGCAAGAAATCGGTCGTGAAATCAATACATTAGGTTCAAAATCAAATCATTCTGAAATGCAAAAAATTGTTGTTCAGATGAAAGATGAGTTAGAAAAAATTAAAGAACAATCGTTAAACATTTTATAATGAAAAAAGGAAAATTAATCGTCTTTTCAGCTCCATCAGGCGCAGGAAAAACAACTTTGGTTCGTTACGCTTTAGAACAATTGGAAAATATCAAATTTTCTATTTCTTGTACAACTAGAGATAAACGCGAAGGTGAAACTCACGGAGAAGACTATTATTTCTTAACACCAGAAGAATTTAAAGCAAAAATTGCAAACGACGAATTCGTCGAACACGAAGAAGTTTACCGCGATAATTTTTACGGAACTTTAAAATCAGAAGTTGATCGCATTACATCAGAAGGAAATTCTGTGATTTTTGATATTGATGTTATTGGTGCATTGAATATCAAAAAATTGTACGGAGATCAATGTTTAACAGTGTTTGTAAATCCTCCATCTTTAGAAATTTTGAAAGAACGTTTGATTTCTCGCAACACAGAAAGCGAAGACAAATTGAAACAACGTTTGGACAAAGCGGGAATTGAAATGGAAAAAGCAAAAGACTTTGATATCATTTTATTGAACGACGATTTAGAAACTGCAAAAGCGAAAACCTTAGAAATTATTACAGATTTTATCAAATAATAATTCTAAAACTATATAAAGCCTTAATCTAATTTATGATTAAGGCTTTTTTTATATATTTAGAAAAAATATCTCTTTATGAAATTATTTTCTATTGTTATTATTGCCTTATTCATTCAAACAAATATGCTTTTTGCTCAAAAAATAGGTTTTATAGAAAGTTATAATCCGATTTTAAAACATGCTCACTTAAAAAATTATACAGCTACAAAATTTGACGTAAAACATACTGAAAATTTAGAATATAATATTTCTCCCTTTATAGATTCCTTATTTCAAGAGAACAATATTAATGTAACAAAATACAATGATTTTAATTTTTCTGTTTTTGAAAAAATATCTCCTAATTACTCGACAGCAAGTACTAATTTTCCTAACAAGAAAATAATATCTGCACTTAATCAATTTTGTATTAATAAAAAAATTGATTATCTAATAATTATTGACCGACATGATATTTATACTGCATTTAATCCTTTCAAAAATACGTTTGACGACACATATGATTTTGGAATAACGACACATGATGGAACAAAAAAAAGAATCTATTTTTACAATAAATTAAGAATGATGTATTATAATTTTAAAACTGGAAAATTAGAAATGGCTTTTTCAGGTTTTAAAAATGATGGATTAGTAAACAGTGAATGGAAATCTGTAAAATTTGATACAAATACATTTGATCCTACAACAAAAAATTTAACCCAACCAAAAGAAAGTCAATATTTATTTTTAGAAGAATATAAAAATAGATTCAAAATAGAATTTGAAAGAATGGCTGAAAAGCTTAATAAAGATATTAATTCAACAAAATAAACAAATGCCTCGAATAAATAAAATCGAGGCATTTTTGTTATCTTTAACTTTCGAAAAAATCACAACAAAAAATGGAAAGCCAAAATAGTTTAGAAATCAACAACGCCAATATATATTATTATCACCACGAAATAAATCCAGCAAAACCAACACTTATTTTCTTACACGATTCTTTAGGTTCTACGCAACTTTGGAGAGATTTCCCAAAAGAAGTTGCCGAAAAAACGAATTGTAATTTATTTATCTACGATAGAAAAGGTTATGGAAAATCGTCGCCTTTTACTATTGATCGTCGCGAATTAACTTATATGCACGATGAAGCAGATTTTCTGAATGATTTGATTCAACATTTCAACTTCAAAGACATTATTTTATTTGGACATAGCGATGGTGGCTCAATAACGTTGCTTTACGCAGCGAAATATCATCAAAATTTAAAAGGAATCGTTGTCGTTGGTTCACACATTATTGTGGAAGAAATTTCATTACAAGGAATCAGAGATGCTAAAATTGCATATGCAGAAACTAATTTGAAAGAACGTTTGACAAAATATCATGGCGATAAAACGCAGAAAGTTTTTGAGATGTGGACAGAAACTTGGTTACGCCCAGATTTTATTGATTTTGACATTCGAGAAGAATTAAAAAACATCGAATGTCCAACTTTGGTTATTCAAGGAATTGATGATGAATATGGTTCGATTGAGCAAGTAAATGGAATTATCAACAATGTAAAAGGAAGAAAAGAAAGTTATCTTGTTCCTGATGCAAAACATACACCTTACAAGGAAAATAGAACGCCAACTTTGGCTAAAACAGTTGAGTTTATTGATTCGTTATAACGAATCAATAAACCTAAATATAATTATTTATTCAATTTTTTCTTATACGTTTTATCCATTTATACACTTCGAACCAAAGTACAGAAAGCATTGCTACAAGCATCGTGATTCCTAATTCATTTAGATTTAATGAAGTTACTTTAAAAAACAATGAAATTGGTTGTATATACAATATGGCAAAAAGTATTACTAATGTCAAAACTGTGACATAGACCATTAAGTTATTTTTGTTTCGGAAACTTGACCACAAACTATAATAAAATGAGCGATTGGTTAAACTCAACCAAACATTCGAGAAAATTAACGTTGTAAAAACCATTGCACGTGTTTTCTCTTCATTTCCTCCAAGTTGATAAGTATATTGATATACAAACAACAACCCTAATGTGATTATAATTCCTTGAATAATACTTGTCGAAAGCTCTTTCCAATTCAAGAAAGTTTCGGTCATTGGACGAGGTTTTCTTTTCATCGAATCTTTTTCCAATGGTTCATTTTCATACACAATAGAACACGTTGGTCCCATTACCAATTCTAAGAAAATAACGTGAACTGGCGTAAAAATTTGAGGAAAAACCCAACCTAAAAACAACGGCAACGAAACTATTAAAATAATCGGAATATGAATAGAAATAATATATTGAACAGCTTTTTTTAGATTCGTATAAATACGTCTTCCTGCCGCAATTCCGACTACTAATTTACCTAAATCATCATTCGTCAAAATTAATTGCGCCGCTTGTTTCGCTATTTCAGTTCCCTTTTCACCCATCGCCACTCCAATATGAGCCGCTTTCAAGGCAGGTCCATCATTAACGCCATCACCTAACATTGCCACTACTTCTCCATCTTCTTTCAACGCTTTTACAACAGCCAATTTCGCTTCAGGAAACATACGAGCAAACAACACTTTATCATGAGCCGTTTGTAACAAATCTGTCTCCGAAAGTTGAGCAATCTCACTTCCTGTAATACTATTTTCTGCATGTAAAATTCCAGCCTGTTCTGCAATACTTTTTGTTGTTTCAGCATTATCACCCGTAATCACTTTTACTTTTATTCCCGCATCATAAATCTGTTGAAACACAGTATTAATTCCTTTTTTTGGAGGATCATAAAAAACTACGAATCCTAAAAACTCGAATGGTAAATCTTGTTGATGTTTTGGAAAATTATCCTCTTCAAAATTAGATTTCGCAACACCTAAAAGTCGAAAACCTTTTAATCCAAAATCATCAATTACTTTTTTTAATTGATTTTTTTCTTCCTCAGATAAGTTAGAAACATTCAGAATTGTTTCTGGAGCACCTTTTGCTGCAATTATTCGTTGATTATCGATATTTTTAAAACAATGCGTCATCATGGGAGGCTTCCCAGATAAAGGATATTCGAAAAACATTTGATATTGATTGCGCTCATCAAGCTGCGTTTGTTCGTAAACTCGGTGCAACGTTTTTTCCATCGGATCGAACGGAACAGGTTCACTACTCCACATCGCATATTGTATAATCTCAGAAATTTCTACATTTTTGAATTGATTTTCATCAAAAACAGAAGACGTTTTTGCATCATAAATCGCTTTCAATTTCATCGAATTTTCGGTAATTGTTCCTGTTTTATCACTACAAATAACAGTTGTGCTTCCTAAAGTTTCGACAACGCTACTCTTTTTTACAATAATTCCTTCGCGTAATAATTTCCATGAACCCAATGCCATAAATGTGGTAAATGCAACTGGAATTTCTTCGGGTAAAATAGACATTGCCAAAGTCAAACCGTTTAATAAACTGCTTACAATATCTTTTGTTTGAAAATAATTGAATCCACAAACCATTACAAAAACAATGATTCCAATGATTGCCATTCCTTTCACAAATTTTTCTATCTGCAATTGCAAAGGCGATTTTTCTTCTTTTATAGATAAAATTGACGTTCCTATTTTCCCTAATTTTGTTCCTGCTCCAATGGCCGTCACTTCAAAAATGGCCAATCCAGAAACCGTCAAAGTTCCACTGTAAATTTCTGGATGATCTATATCTTTAAAAACTGACATACTTTCGCCTGTTAAAGCAGATTCATTCACCGAAAAATCATTACTATGAACAATATTCCCATCCGCATTAATCATTTTTCCTTCTTCCGTCACGCACAAATCACCAATTGTAATTTCGTGTGTTGGAATCTCAACTAATCGTCCATTACGGATAACAGAACTCAAAGGTTCGTTCAACTTTTCCAACTCTTGCAGAGCTTTTTGATTACGAGAATCTTGGTAAAAAGAAATTCCTGTCACCGCAACAATCGCCACAAACATAAATGCAGCTTCGCCCAAATCACCAACCAACAAATAAATAATTGATACCGCAATCAAAATTAGCGTCATTGGTTCTTTTAGAATATCAAACAATAAACTGTACCAAGCAGAATTTTGATTACTTTTTATCGCATTATCTCCGTATTCTTCTTGAGCTTTTTTTACTTCAGCATCAGATAACCCTTTTAAATTTTCAGGAATTTTTATAGACATTATTTCAATCGATTAGTGTTTACTAAAGTTACAGCTAAATCCAATTAAAAAATAGTTTAATCACTGATTATGTCCTATTTAGATTTGATTTCAATTAAAACAAAAAAATCATTTCTTTCGAAATGATTTTAGCTTTATTATTAAGGAATTAATTTTCGAATGCATCGCAATTTATGCGAATATTTTTGAGAATCGGTATTGAAAATTCCATTTGTATCAATTGGATCAATGCGAACTTTTCCGTGTGCATGTAAAATCTTTCCATTTCCACACATAATTCCGACATGAATAATTCGACCTTCTGCATTATCAAAAAAAGCTAAATCTCCAGGTTCTGCTTCTTCAACAAAACTTAAA
Organism: Empedobacter sp. GD03797; assembly: GCF_029842105.1. NCBI lineage: Bacteria > Pseudomonadati > Bacteroidota > Flavobacteriia > Flavobacteriales > Weeksellaceae > Empedobacter > Empedobacter sp. GD03797. Next base: position 13,065 of record NZ_JAOCFS010000031.1, on the reverse strand, counting down.
ACTTCGCCCATTTCCGCTTGTTGATAAGCATCTCTCGGAATTTTGTAACCTCCTATTTTGTACACTTGTTGCGTTAAACCAGAACAATCAATTCCAAAAGAAGATTTTCCGCCCCATAAATAAGGAACGTTTAGATAGGCTTTTGCAATTTCAACCAATTGATCTTTTGATTTTTTTCCAGAAGTATAAACCCCAAAATATTCAAAACATTTTGGACCAATTTTGATTTTACTTTCATTCAAAGCACGAACCTCAGCTCCAATTGTCAAAGTCATTGGCAAGCCATTTTCCATTGCATGATTGTACGGATTGATAGCAAATTTCTCGATTGAATCTTTATTATATTCTTCTTCCGAAATTTCTACAATTTGTTTTGGATCAAGCCAACCTTCATAACCGTCAAAAGCCAATTGAACTTTCGTCCATTTTTCTAATTCTTCTAAAATAATCAACTTTTCTCCAAACAAAACCTGACTCACCATTTCTGATGAATCTCTTGCTTCGGAGCGCAATGGCGCAACACTTACTTGACAAATGGCGTACTTCATTATTTTTTTCGAATTAATGTAATTCCATCACGAATTGGTAAAATGATCGATTCGACACGTTCATCTTTCGTTACCATCTCATTAAATTCTTTCAAGATTTTTGTCGAAGGATCTTTCTTATCTTCCTCCTCCATCATCACTTTTCCGTACCACAACACATTGTCAACCAACATTGCTCCTCCGGGACGAAGAAGTTCCAATACCTTCTCGAAATAATAAGGATAACTCTCTTTATCGGCATCAATAAAAGCTAAATCTACAGAATCTTTTTCAATTGTATTCAATTCTTTGCGCGCATCATTGATTCTGAAATCAATTTTTGAGGCAAATTCTGATTCATCAAAATACTTTCTGCAAAGATATTCTAACTCATCATTTTTATCCATCGTAATGATTTTTCCATCAGCAGTTAAACCTTCCGCTAAACACAATGTTGCGTAACCTGTGAAAGTTCCTAACTCTAAAATAATTTTAGGCGCTAAAATCTTCGACAAAATGCTTAACAAACGACCTTGATATTCGCCCGAAATCATGTGAGGTTGCGTTGTACATTGGTAAGTTTCAACACGTAAACGGCTCAAGATTTCAGGTTCTTGATCCACATGATGATCTAAATACGATTCTAAAACTGGTGAAATTTTTATCATACCTTTAAAAAGTCTACAAAATTACAAAAAATGCATTGAATCTCGGCTATATAAAGGAAATTTAGATAAGAAAATTTATCTAAAATAATCAAACAAAAAAAGCATTACTTTTTGGGTAATGCTTTTTGTTTTGAAAATTATTTTGATAAACTTAGGCTAAATCTTAACTTCAGCCTTACTTTAAACTTTTCCTTTCTGAATAACGGTTACAATTTCTGGATCTAATAATGTTGATGTATCTCCAAAATCAGTTTCGTCACTTGCAATTTTTCTCAAAATACGACGCATAATTTTTCCGCTTCGCGTTTTTGGTAAACCAGAAACAAACTGTATTTTATCTGGCTTTGCAATTGCTCCAATCAATTTAGAAACTCCATTTTTTATTTCTGCTTCAAGTTCTGGTGAACCTTGTACTCCGTCTTGTAAAATCACGAAAGCATATAATGCATTTCCTTTGATATCATGAGGATAACCAACAACTGCACTTTCTGCTACAGCTTCGTGTTCATTTATTGCATTTTCTATTGGCGCAGTTCCTAAATTATGACCAGAAACAATCACCACATCATCTACACGTCCTGTAATTCGATAATTTTCCATTACATCACGATACGCTCCATCTCCTGTAAAATAATATCCCGGAAATGTTGAAAAATAAGTTTCTACATAACGTTTATGATCACCATAAATAGTACGAGCCATAGATGGCCAAGGAAATTTAATTGCTAAACGTCCTTCTGCTTTCTCATTTACTGCTTCTACTTCTTTCCCTTGTTCATCCATTAAAACTGGCTGAATTCCAGGAAGTGGCAATGTTGCAAACGTTGGACGAAGCGGCGTAATTCCTGCTAATGGCGAAATCAAAATAGATCCTGTTTCGGTTTGCCACCATGTATCTACAATTGGACAATTTCCTTTTCCAATATAATCATTAAACCAGTGCCAAGCTTCTTCGTTAATTGGTTCACCAACTGATCCTAAAACTTTAAGACTTGATAAATCATATTTCTCGACATAATCTAACGATTCACGAGCTAACGAACGAATTGCTGTTGGAGCTGTATAGAAATGTGTCACTTTTAATTTTTCGACAATTTCCCAAAAACGTCCAAAATCAGGAAAACTTGGAATTCCTTCGAACATTACCGAAGTTGCTCCACAAGCTAAAGGTCCATAAATAATGTAACTATGTCCTGTAATCCAACCGATATCTGCTGTACACCAATAAATATCGTTGTGCTCCATTTGAAAAATATTATCGAACGAATAAGCCGTTTCTACCATATATCCACCACATGTATGCACCATTCCTTTTGGTTTTCCCGTAGAACCAGAAGTATACAAGATGAACAAAGGATCTTCGGCATCCATAATTTCCGCAGGACAATTATCGTCTACCTTATGCATTTCATCAATCCAAAATTTATCACGTCCACCAACCATAGAAGTAGGCTCTATAGCACGACGATAAACAATACACGACTGAATAGAAGCACAATCTTTTAACGCTTCATCACAAATTGCTTTTAAGTTAATTGATTTCGTTCCACGAAAAACTTCGTTTGCTGTCACCAAAACCTTACATTGCGCATCGTTGATACGAGAAGCTATAGCAGCAGAAGAAAATCCTGCAAAAACAATAGAATGTACCGCGCCAATACGAGCACAAGCTAACATTGCAATGGCTAATTCTGGAATCATTGGCATATAAATACACACACGATCTCCTTTTTGTACGCCATTATTTTTTAAGACATTCGCAAATTGACAAACTTTAGAATGCAATTGACGATATGTAATAATTCGAGATTCTTCTAAAGGATTATTTGGTTCCCAAATTAAAGCTGTTTTGTTTCCATTTTTTTCTAAATGACGATCCAAAACATTTTCGGTAATATTTAGTTGTCCACCTTGAAACCATTTAAAATCTGCTTGTTCAAAATTATATTCAAGTGTTTTGTCCCATTTCTTTTGCCAAACGAAGTTTCCGGCAATTTTATCCCAAAATTTTTCAGGCTCTTCGACACTTTTTTTATACGCTTTCTTATATTCAGAAAACGAATTGATTCTAAAATTGTTAATCATTTTAATTTTAATTGTGGTTTTGAATACTAAATATAAAAAAAGCGAATCAATTTATCAAATTAACTCGCTTATATTTTATAAATGAATAAAAACTATTCTATTTTCCTTTATACGGACTTGCATTGTAATATGCTAAAGCAGTTGGTAAGGCTTCTTTTATTTTAGCCATACGCGTAGCATCAGAAGGGTGAGTACTCAAAAATTCTGAAACTCCAGCGTTTCCACTTTTCGCCGCCATACGTTCCCAAAAAGGAATTGCTTGGGAAGGATCATAACCAGCCATCGCCATTAAATACAATCCTGTAACATCAGCATCTAATTCCATTTTACGAGAATAGTTTAGTAAACCAACTTGTGCACCTACAGGATATAATTGTTCAAAAACTTTTGCATATTCTGCATTTCCAATCGATCCACCTACAATTTGTCCTAAACCTTGTGCTGCCATTTGCTGAGAAGCTTGCTCCGCACTATGACCAGCCAAAGCATGACCAATTTCGTGACCTAAAACAACAGCTAATCCCGTTGCATCTTTGGTAACAGGCAAAATACCTGAATAAACTGCAACTTTACCTCCAGGCATACACCACGCATTTACTTCGTTTGCATTCAACAACGTAAATTGCCATTGATAACCTTGTAATTGAGAAGATATTCCTTTTTCTTGATAATATTTTTCAGCGGCATATTTTAGACGTTCCCCTACCGTTTGCACCATTTTTGCATCAGCAGTACCAGTAATCACTTTACCTTGTTTAAGAACTTGAGAATACTGATTATAAGCTGTCGGAAATAAATCTGCATTCGATACTAATGACAACGATTTACGTCCTGTAACTGGATTTGTAGCACAAGAAGCTAAGACTAAAGCTCCTGCAGCTGTTAAAATTATTTTCTTCATATTTTTAAGTTTATTTACCGAGTTTCTTTTTGATTTCATTCAATTTCATCAATGCTTCAACAGGTGTTAAAGTATTGATATCTGTGTTCATAATTTCTTCTCGAATCGATTCTAAAATTGGATCATCTAACTGAAAGAAACTTAATTGCATATTATCCTGCGTTATTTTCTCCGTTTTGTTCGAGATTCCTTCATCTGTTTTCGTCGCTTCCAAAACTTTCAACACATCATTTGCTCTGTCCACCACTCGTTTTGGCATCCCAGCCATTTTAGCAACATGTATACCAAAACTATGCTCGCTACCTCCTGGAACTAATTTACGCAAAAATAATATTGTATCTTTTGTTTCTTTGATACTTACATTAAAATTTTTGATACGTTCCATTGATTTTGACATTTCATTCAATTCATGATAATGCGTTGCAAACAATGTTTTTGGTTTCAAGGCACTTTGGTGCAAAAATTCTGCAATTGCCCACGCAATCGAAATTCCATCGTACGTCGAAGTTCCTCGACCAATTTCATCCAACAAAATCAAACTTCGTTCCGAAATATTATTTAAAATACTTGCTGTTTCATTCATCTCGACCATAAACGTCGATTCCCCTGAAGAAATGTTGTCTGAAGCACCAACTCGAGTAAAAACTTTGTCAATAATTCCTAAATCTGCTGCTTGAGCTGGAACAAAACTTCCCATTTGCGCCATCAAAACAATCAAAGCAGTTTGACGTAAAAGTGCCGATTTACCAGACATATTGGGTCCAGTAATCATGATAATTTGTTGATGATCCGAATTTAACTCAACATTATTTGACACATATTGTTCGCCAATTGGTAATTGTTGCTCAATTACAGCATGACGACCTTCTTTTATATTTAGTTCAAAACCATCATTAAGAGAAGGTTTTGTGTAATTATTTTTCTCAGCTATTTCTGCAAAAGTTGACAAAACATCCAAAAAAGCAATTGCTTTTGCAGTTTGTTGAATTGGTAAAAGTTTAGTAATAATTTCTTGTAACAATTCAATAAATAATTGATTTTCTATTGCAAGAATTTTTTCTTCAGCACCAAGAATTTGTGTTTCGTATTCTTTTAATTCTTCAGTAATATAACGCTCTGCATTCACCAAAGTTTGCTTACGGATCCATTCTTCTGGCACTTTATCTTTGTGTGTATTTCGAACTTCGATATAATAACCAAACACATTATTGAACGCAATTTTCAAGGACGAAATTCCAGTTCGTTCTGTTTCACGCTGACACATTTGATCCAAATAATCTTTTCCAGAAAACTGAATTTTTCGTAATCGATCCAATTCTTCTGAAACACCTTCTCTAATCACATTTCCTTTTACAATTTGATGCGGAGGTTCGTCAGAAAGTGTATCAAAAATCTTTTGCGTTAAATCATCAATTGGTTCTATTCGTGAAAATAAATCTGCAACTTCTTTGATATTCGATTGTTCAGCAACTTCTTTTATTTCTTCCGAAATTTTAAGACTTTGTGCTAATTGTTGCAATTGACGAGGTGTAATTTTACCTGTCGAAACTTTTCCAGCCAAACGTTCTAAATCGGTTAATTGACCTAATTTCTCGCGCAAATCGTAACGTAAATCTCCAAATTTGTAGAAATATTCGACAATATTTTGACGACGTTGAATTGATTTCAAATCTTTCAACACCATCACCATCCAACGATTCAATAAACGAGCACCCATCGGAGTTTTGGTATCATCTAAAACATTTAATAATGTAACTCCTTTTGGATGTGGAGAATAAACCAATTCGAGATTGCGAATCGTAAATGGATCCATCCAAACAAAACTATCTTGATTAAGACGCTGAATAGATGTTAAATGCTGAATTTCGAAATGATGCGTATCGTCCAAATAAGCTAAAATAGCGCCAGCCGAAATAATTCCATCTTTTAAATCTTCGATTCCAAAACCTTTTAGATTCTTAGTTTTGAAAAGATTGGTTAATTTATCAATTGCAAAATCATATTGAAAAGCCCAATCATCTAACAAAAATTTACTTTTGACATCAGAAAAATTATATTTGACACGTTTCTGGTAAATCACTTCACTTGGACGAAACGATTGAATAATTTTTGCAACTTGATCTTCTTGTCCTTCAGAAACTAAAAATTCTCCAGTCGAAACATCTAACAAAGCTATTCCAAAAGCTTTATCACCTTGATGAACAGCCATCAAAAAGTTATTCGATTTTGACGATAAAACCTCATCTTGCAACGCAACACCAGGCGTAACCAACTCTGTTACACCACGTTTCACGATACCTTTTACCATCTTTGGATCTTCGAGCTGATCGCAAATTGCAACACGCAAACCAGCTTTCACCAATTTTGGTAAATAAGTATTCAAACTATGATGAGGAAAACCTGCCAAAGCGCTATTATCAGAGCCATTGGCACGTTTCGTTAAAACTATATCTAAAATGCGAGAAGCTCGCACAGCATCTTCTCCAAATGTTTCGTAAAAATCTCCCACACGGAACAACAACATCGCATCAGGATATTTCGCCTTAATCGTGTTATATTGTTTCATTAGAGGAGTTTCCTTATTCTTTACTACTTTTGTCAAATTATTATAAATTTTGAACAGCTAAGTTAGTTAAAAACGAAGTGATGAGAAAACTAAAATTAGACGAATTAGGTCGCGTTTCTGCGGAAGAATATAAAGCTATTGAAAAACATCCGATTGTTGTGGTGTTGGATAATGTGAGAAGTATGCACAATGTTGGTGCGGTTTTTAGAACTTCTGATGCATTTTTAATTGATAAAATTTATTTGTGTGGAATTACAGCAACTCCGCCTCATAAAGAAATTCATAAAACGGCAATTGGTGCAGAAAATTCTGTTGATTGGGAATATGTAAAAGATTCGAATGAATTGGTTGCAAAACTGAAAGAAGATGGTTATCAAATTGTGACGATTGAACAAACGGAAGGTTCTGTTTTGTTGAATGAATTTGAAGTTGACCAATCTCAGAAATATGCAATTGTGATGGGAAATGAGGTTGATGGTGTACAACAATCAATCATTGATCAATGTGATACGTGTATCGAAATTCCACAATCTGGAACAAAACACTCTTTAAATGTTTCGGTTTGTACAGGTATTATTTTGTGGAAATGGTATGAAGGATTTATGAAATAGCGATAAGCGGTAAGCGGTAAGCGGTAAGCGGTAAGCGGTAAGCGGTAAGCGGTAAGCAAAATAAAAAAGACTCAAATCATATGATTTGAGTCTTTTTTATTGTTTAAAAATTCACCGAAACATTAATCCATTCTGGATCAAAATCGGCGTTATATTTTTTGTAGAAATTAATTGCAGGTTCGTTCCAATCCAACACTTGCCAAACCATTCCGTGGTAATTATTTGCTTTTCCGTAAACAATTAATTCATCCAATAATAATTTACCAATTCCAGAACCGCGCATTTTTTCGGTTACGATTAAATCCTCCAAATATAATCTGCGTCCTTTCCAAGTTGAATAACGATCGTAATGTAACGCAATTCCTTCTACATTTCCGTCCACTTCTGCTACCAAAGAACCCCAAACTGGTTTTTCTCCAAAACCACATTCTTCCATTTCTTCTAAGGTTACCGTTACTTCGTCTGGTGCTTTTTCGTATAAAGCTAATTCTTTAATCAATTCCAAAATTCGAAGGCAATCTTCTTTTCTTGCTTCTCGTATTGTTACATTTTTCATTATTGTGTGATGTTATTTAGTTATTCGAAGTTCGTTTTACGAAACTCGAAATTAGTTATTTAGTTTTCGAAACGTAGAATTCATTTTTATTTGTCATTCTGAATGTAGCTTCAGCGAAATGAAGAATCTAAAGATTCCTATATTGGTCGGAATGACGAAACCGCTAATTTTTGATGAGATGCTGAAACGAGTTCAGCATGACAAACTACGAAATTCTCATCTCGAATTTCTAATTTCGTACTTAAATCGTCATTCCAATTTCAATTCCTTTGATTCTGCGATACAATTCGGTTGCGTAATTGTCCGTCATTCCCGAAACATAATCCAAGATTCCCATTACCTTTTGATACTTTGTTCCTTTCTCATATAGAAACTGAGCAGGAACTAAACGCAACGCTTTTTTCTCAAACGTTTTACGCTCTTTCTCATCTTTCAAAATTGGTGGAATAAATTGCGAAAGTAATTCAGACATTACATTATAACCTGCATTTTCTATTTCGAGAACAGAACGATGGTTGTAAATGTTTTCAATAGAGAAACGTTGAATTTCGTCTAAAACTCTTTTTGTTACTTGTTCTGTTTCATTTTTAATAACATCTAACAAAGCTGTTTTAAATTCACCTTTTACAATCTGATCAAAATTATTTTGATAAACTTCAACCGATTTTTGCGTCAATAAATTAATTGATTTGGCGCGTAAATACGCTATTCGATCATTTTTATCTGAAATAGATTTTAATGTATTTTTTGTTTTATCAATTTGAGATGGATCTAAAGATTCAACCAAATTCAAGAATAATTTTCGGCATTTATCATGGTCAATAATTCCTAAACGTTGCGAATCTTCGACATCAATAATCGAATAACAAATATCGTCAGCCGCCTCTACCAACCAGACAAACGGATGTCGCTTGTAAATAATTGGCGAATCTTGTTCCAAAATCATATTTGTTTTTTCAGCAATCGTTCGAAAAGCTTCTTTTTGTGCTTGAAAAAATCCAAACTTCTTTCGATGCAATTGACTTTTATCTTTCGCAACCGATTCGCACGGATACTTTGCAATCGCAGCCAACGTAGAATACGTCAAACGCAAACCTCCTTCCGATTTTCCGTTTTGTTGTTGTGTCAAAATTCGGATTGCATTAGCATTTCCTTCAAAATTGATTAAATCAGCCCATTCGGATTCAGTAAAATATTGTTTCAAATCTGTTTCGTGACGATCAAAATAAGAGGCAATTGCATCTTCGCCCGAATGTCCAAAAGCTGGATTTCCAATATCGTGACACAAACACGCCGCCGAAATCACATCATGAATACTATATTTATAAAACTCTTGCGATTCTTTGGTTAATTGATAATTTTCGGAAATAAACTTTCCAACCAAATTTCCCATCGAGCGCCCAACAGACGAAACTTCCAACGAATGCGTCAATCGATTGTGTACAAATACACTTCCTGGCAAAGGAAAAACTTGCGTTTTGTTCTGCAAACGACGAAAGGCAGACGAAAAAATAATACGATCATAATCGCGCTGATATTCTGATCTCGCATCCGACGTATCGTTTGTATTACTGCGTTGATTGGTGTAAATATGATTTAGAAGTTCCATAAACTGATTTAGAAAACGAATTTAACGAATAATGTTCAGTCATAAAAAAATCCGAACGGTTTCGTTCGGATTTTTGGTTTTATTTTTCAGATGGTATATTTTTTTCTTTACAATATTTTTCTATTTCAGTATCATTCAAAAAATATCTATCACAAAATTCATCTAGTTCCTTTTCAACTCCTGAAACATATTTTTCGCTTGCTGTCAAAATTTTCTCAGTTTGTTCAATAAATCGTTCAAATTCTCTATTAATTTTACACAACTTATCTATAGTTTTAAAATCTAATTCTCTGTAAACAGCAGGAAATAAAACTTTACTTTGATAAGGATTAGCATTAAGTTCTATTATTCCAATTCCAAATGATTGATTGAGTCTTGTCATTTCCTCTTTTAAACTATCACTAAATTCAAAAGCTACCAAATAACCATAATTTGCCCAACTTGAATTTGAAACTGCTTGAAAATAAGCTTTTTTTAATTCACTATCGCTATTAATCTCTCTTTTCAACTCATAAGAACTCAATTTAAAAGTATCAACACGATTAATTGATTTCAAGAAATTTTGACTAACCTTAGATTGAAGATTCAAAAATTTTATCCCAATAATATCTGGATGAGTCCAAATTTGATTACTATCTTTTCCATTAGATTGCTCGTGAAAAATTGTTTTTGAATAAGTGTCTGAATTTTTAAGATAACTACTTAATAATTTATGTAAATCTCTTTCTTCATAAACCTTACTTTTAACAATTTGAACTTCTTTCTCTTCAACATCTTCGTTATTTTGATTCAAAAGTTCTAAATCAATTTCTTTCTCATTTTTTGTTAAATAGTAATAATAAATACCATTACTTCTCTTTATTCTTTTTACCCTAGAGTCTCCATCTCTAATAAAATCACCAAGTTTAGCTGAAATTGTTGATGCGGGAGTTTTTCCTTTCAAAAATTCGTAATAATTCTTATTTACAATATGATTATAAACTTCCGTATTATAAACAGGAATTATTAAATCTTCTAAACTTTTTAAAATAGCTTCTTTAATTGTCATTATTCTCTTTTATTTCTACCAGCTACCAGAAGCGCCTCCACCTCCGAAGCTTCCGCCTCCGAAGCCACCAAAGCCGCCTCCACCGCCAGATGATCCACCCCAAGAACTTCCTCCTGAACCGAAACCTCCGCCACCGAAAACAGAACTTCCTGTGTTCATAATGATAATATCATCTAACAAACTTCTTCGTCTGCCACCATTTCCGCCATTATTACCACCTCTACCTTTCGAAATAATAATGAAGATAAAAATGAAAAATCCTATGGCAAAAATCAATGCAAACCAATCCATTTCTGGTTCTTGTGATTTTGGTTTGTCTTGCTTATACTTTCCTGCAAAAGCTTGAAAAATAGAATTGACTCCAGCATTTATTCCGCCAGCGTAATCACCTTGTTTGAAATACGGAATAATAACATTGTCAATAATCGATTTGTTGACACTTGGCGGTAGATAAATCTGAGCCGAATATCCTGTTCTGATTGTAATCTTACGATCTTGTTCACTCAAAACAATTACCACTCCATTATCTTTTCCTTGTGTACCAACTCCCCAATTTTGACCAATATCATTCGCAAAAGTTTCTAACGGATAACCATCCAAAGATTCAACTGTTAACACCAAAATTTGCGTAGAAGTTGAATCATCATAGGCTACCAATTTTCGTTCTAATTCATCCAATTGCATTGCATCAAAAACATGAGCATAATCTTGCACAAGCTTTTTTGGCGGATGTTTCATATTAACCAATTCATCAGGCGTTTGCCCAAAAACGGTTAAAATGGAAAGAAAAAAAGTTAGAAAAAAGTATTTAACTGTAGCTAATTTCATCTGGTAATTCGTTTGTATCATCCTCTTGATGAGGAAAATATTTCTTAAGTGCTTTGCCGGTTTTCTTAATTCCTTTGCAAAGTCCTTTTACATAATGTTCTTTTTTGAAATGCTTGACAACATCTGCTTTTATATCGTCCCAAAAGTCGTCTGGCGTTGCATTGTCAATTCCTTCATCTCCGATAATCGTAAAATTATGATCGGTTGGCGAAACATGAAACAACACACCATTTCGATCTTTGGTTTTATGCATTTCCAATTGCTCGAAAACTTCTAAAGCTTTGTCAAAATGATTGGGAGAAGATTCGAATTCAATATGAATTCGAATTTCCCCACTTGTATTTTTCTCTGCTTTTTGAATAGCTTCGATTATTTTTTTTTCATCTTTTGAAGAAAGAAATTTGTGTTTCTTTTTTCCCATAATGATTAGAATTCTACTTTAGGAGCATTCTCAGATCCTGCAGCAGCTTTGAAATAACCTTTTTTCGTAGCACCTGTAAAACCAGCGATTAAACTGTTTGGGAAAGTTACAATCATGTTGTTAAATTTCTCCGCAGCATCGTTGTATTTTTTTCTTTCAAATAAAACTTCTTGTTCGATAGAAGATAATTCTGCTTGTAAAGAAGTAAAATTTTGATTGAATTTAATATCTGGATATTTTTCAACAGAAACCAATAAACGGCTTAATGTAGATCCTAATTGATCTTGCGCTTGTTGAAATTTCGCAATATTTGCATCTGTTAATTGACTTGGATCATCAATTTTAATTTGATTAGAAGTCGCTTTTGCACGTGCATCAATTACAGCTGTTAACGTTTCTTTTTCCATATTCGCAGCACCTTTTACCGTGTTCACTAAATTTGGAACTAAATCTGAACGTTTTTGATATGTATTTTCTACATTCGACCATTGTTTTTGCACACCTTGATCTGTTGTTTTGATCGTATTCGAAACTCCAATTCCCCAGAAAACGATTCCTGCAAGAACTAAAAGAATCACTCCACCAATAAGACATCCTTTGTTTTTCATAGTATTTTTAATTTATTATTACGTAAAAATAGTGTTTTTTCAACAATATTTTATTAAAAATAAAACCGAGCTTATTTCTAAACTCGGCTTTACTATTTTTTGGATTTTAAACGTTTAATTTAATAATGTTTTTGCCCAACTTTCTTCGATTGGTAACAACCAATTATTTTTAAAATCATTCAAAGAAGAAATTCCATTATTGAAAACTTTTACATTTTTGATTTCTCCTTCTTTTACTTTTTGTTTGAATGTTGGTAATTTTTCAATAAAAACTTCTTTCTCATTTTCATACGAAACTAACATTCTATTCAATAAATCGAACGAATAATCTGCATCAATTTCACGTACGATTTTCGTTAATTTATCGATAGAACAACCACTTGCTGTTGCTTGATTTTCGTCTACACCAACTACAATAAATTGATCGTAAGGTAAATCAAAATCAGCTAAAAGTTCAGCACCATGCGCATTCCAATCTGCTATAAAAGTATTTAGTTTAGCTGTAATAGCTTGCTTTTCTTCTGTTGAGAATTTACGATTGGCTTGAAAAATCCAAATTCTTGAATCGTCTGCTAAATTCATTTTCTCTTTATTTAAAATTTGTGTTTCAAAGATACGGAAATTTTAGATGTTAGAT
>NZ_JAOCFS010000030.1:0-38637 GCF_029842105.1 Empedobacter sp. GD03797 | reverse complement strand
GGAATGACATGCAAAGATTTCTCAACAATAGCTTCTCCTAATTGTTCATCAGAAACCTTTCTTTTTCTTAACTCTTGGTATTTTTCAATAAAGGGAGATAATATTGGAACGTTATTTTTTACTTCAGATTGCAAGTTTTCAATAGATTCATCATTTACTTCTTCTAAAGAATTTATGTTTTTATTCTTTTCAAATTCAGATTTTATTTTTGCACCTTGTTCAACAGTAGCGAATCCTTTGTTTTGTAAAGTGTCTATTGTTGCATTAACTGCCTTTTGAATTTTTTCAGTATTTTCTATTGATATAGGCTCATTGGAAGTGTCATTATATTCAGTTTTATGAGAAGGAAAAATTGAGATAATAAAAAACGTTACAAAACTGACAAAAATGTACATCTTCACCGGATTAACAGAACTATTTCTTTTACCACTTAAATATTCTTTGGTTAAAACTCCTGGTTTCAAAAATAGTTTTTTGATCGTTTGCCAAAAACTTCCATCGTAATGAATAAAATCTTCGATAAAGTGTGTAAATAAAAAGTGAAACGGTTGACGTGTTTCTACATTTTCTTGTCCGCAATGTGTGCAATAATGTTCTTCTACGTAATGTCCACAATTTTGGCAATTATGATCTTCTCTTAGTTTTCCGTGACTCATGTGTTAATTCTTAGTGATGATAAATCTATAAAAAGATTATTTATTTTGAAATAACCACGAAGAAATATTTGATTAAATATAGATTAAGAAAATAGCTTTTTTGTCTTTTTGATTTTGTTAAGAAATCTCTAGAAGATTCTTCACTTCGCTATTGCTTCGTTCAGAATGACAATTGAGTCTATGTCATTCCGACAAAGGAGGAATCTAAATTTATTTTCTTTTTCTAAAATTGAAGAATAAACTAATAGTCAATAAAAATCCTAAAAGACTTAAACCTATCCAATAATATTTATTTCTTTTTTCGGCTGATAATTTATACAATTCAAACTCTTTTTGGATTAAATTCTCTTTACTTGAATTTGGAGGAGGCGGAATATTAAGAGTGTTTTTTTTCAGATATTCTTTACTAAGTTTTTCTAATTCTTCTAATTCAGATTGTTCAACAAATTTTAAATCAGAAGTTCTTGTACAAATATTTGTATAGATGCTAAAATCTGTGATAAATCCATAAATTAAATAGGTTTCATTTAATTCGAAGTTACTTCCACAACCTCCAAACATTGATGAGGCAGGTGTGTAAATAGTTGTATAATATTTTTGTTTTTTATTTGTAATATCTATATTTTTTTTGAAATTTTTCTCGATTTCAAATGTATAAGCAAAAACAGGATTTGAAGAATAATCATAAAGAGTTGTATCAATTTTAATGACTTTTCCTATTATAATTTCATCAAATTCATCAAATGAATTTTTAACAGATGGAAATTCTCCACAACTACAACCAAATGTAAAAGTTGAGAATAAGAATATGAAAGTAAAAAAGTATTTCATTCAAATTAGTGTTTCCTCTAATTTACAATATTTATCTAAACAAAAAATCCACTTCAACAGAAGTGGATTTTTTTATTTCTTGTAAAAATAGTTGGCTTAAAACTCAGCAAAAAAAGCTTCTACTTTTTCTACACCGTTTGCGTCTAAGGCTTCAACCAATTCTTTTTTGATTTCAGTTAATTCTTTCTTTTTCGCTTTTTTCAAAACTGGTTTTGCAGTTTCTAAAAAGTTTTCGATTTGTTCTAAACCACGAGAACTTAAGAATTTTTCGTCTGTTTTTTTCAATTTAGCATAAACTTGTACCAACATTCTACATTGTTCCAAGGCTAAAACGTATTCTTTTACAGTTTCTAACGTAATCATGTAATGCAACATCAATTGTACTGAAGGCATATTACGTTGATGACCAAATTTCGTGTATTTTTCTAATGCAATTCCAAAAGATTCTTTACTACGTTCGATATTTTTATTTAAAGCTGCAGAAATCACAACGTTAAACCAATCGTCCGAATTATCAGAGTTTTGAGCGATATCGAAAAATGCATTATCCGCATTCTCAAAATCTTGTAAACTATAATATGATAACGCAATTAATTTCTTTGCATCGTACAATTGTTTTGGGTCTTTTGCATCCAATAAACCTTCACAAATTTTGATACACATCTCGAAATTGCTGTTTCCAAATAAATCTCTCGCAGTATTCAACAACGAATTAGTCGCATTCTGTTCCAACGCTTGCTCGTACATAAATTGACGCGCTCTCAAAACATCCTCGTATGTGATATAATCGTAATTGATTTTCATTTTTTTCGTCTCTTTGTTAATTCGCAACTAAATTAATTAAATCTTTAAGAAAGTACTTAATTATTTATCTTTTTTTAATAAATGTCGAATCACCGTTTCTGCCGCATGCAACCCGAATAAACCAGGCATCCACGAATTAGTTCCGTAAAACGATTTTTTATAATTTTTTCCGTCCGTTAATTTAACCGAAGATTCATCAGGAACTTCTGTCGAAAAAACAGCTTTTACACCTTTATTAATTCCTTCTTTTTTTAATCGTTTTCTAACATTTTTTGCCAACGGACAAACATCTGTTTTGCTAATATCACGCACTTGTACTTTGCTTGCCAAATATTTTCCACCAGCGCCCATATTACTGATTACTTTAATTTTTTTGCGTTTTGCAGCTAAAATCAAATTAATTTTTGGCGTTACAGAATCGATGCAATCTAACACATAATCAAAATCAGTTGTGACGATTTCGTGTGTACGTTCTGGACTCAAAAATTCGTTAATACGTGTTAATTCTAATTCAGGATTTATATCCATCAAACGATCACCAACCACATCTACTTTATGTTGTCCAACTGTCGAATGTAAAGCGGGTAATTGTCGGTTAATATTTGTAATGTCAACAGTATCGCCATCAACAATAGTCATTTTTCCAACTCCTGCGCGTGCGATAAATTCTGCGGCAAAAGAGCCAACTCCACCTAAACCAACAACTAAAATGTTCGAATTTTTAAGGATTTCTAAACCTTCTTCTTTGAATAATAATTCAGCTCTTTCTTGCCAAACTGCCATTGAAATGTATTTTATTATGATTGAACTTCGTAACCGAAAACTGTTTTCCAATTTTCTGCTTGTTGAAGTTGTAATTCCTCGATTGTAATTTTTCTCAAATCTGCTGCAAAAGTATAAATTTCTTCAATAGAAATTTCGCTTGCATCATTTTCCAAAAAGAATTGATTTGCAGAAAGATTTGCAAATATAATTTGTAAGTTTTTGTTTGATAGAAGATTTTTACCAAAAGATGCAAAACTATTTTGCGCAATAATTTGATTGAGCAATTGCTCATTCTTATTGAAACCATGAAAAATAAACGGAATCGTCAATTTCATTTGTTTTCGAATGTGTAAAATTTCTTGATAAGCGCGAACCGAATGTATAATGACTGGAAGTTGATGTTGCGTTGCAATTTCTAATTGTTTTTCAAAAACATTGATTTGTAATTTAAAATCTGTTTCGCACAATTTATCCAATCCAATTTCCCCAATCGCCAAACAGTTTTTATTCGAAATAGTTTGATTGATAATTTCGATTTCTTCCTCTATTGATGAGGTTTTGATGTAAGCTGGATGAATCCCAACCGAAAATAATTTTGCTTCATTATTCAACTCATTTGGAAACTGATTATACAATTCCAAAACATCTGTTTGATGAGCTAAATGATGTGTATGCGCGTTGAGAAACATAGTTCAAATTTAATCTTTTTCAATGATTTTTCGAAATGTTAAAATAGGAATAGAATTTGCTGTAGGAATTTTAATGAATTCAGATCATATTTTAAATCCAAAAATGTTGAAGTTTTTGCCATGGCTTGGTGCGATGGCAATTTTTATGCAAGCTTTGGACGCTACAATTTTAAATACTTCTTTACCTACAATCGCAAAAGAATTAGGAAAATCGCCTTTGGAAATTCAGTCGATTATCGTTGCGTATACATTAACAATTGCTTTGTTAATTCCTTTGAGTGGTTGGCTATCGGATAAATATGGAACGAAAAAAGTCTTTCAATCAGCAATATTGATTTTTACACTTGGATCCACACTTTGTGCGTTTGCGACAACATTGCCTTTTTTAGTGATTTCACGCGTTATACAAGCGATTGGAGGATCGATGATGGTTCCCGTTGTGCGTTTAGCAATTTTGTATGCTTATCCAAAAAGTGAATTATTAAAAGTGATAAATTTTATCACCATTCCAGGATTAATAGGACCACTTTTAGGACCAACAATTGGAGGTATTTTGGTTGAAACTTTATCGTGGCATTGGATTTTTATTGTGAATATTCCTTTTGGAATAGTAGCACTTTGGATGACGACTTTTGCGATTCCTGATTTTAAACATCCAGTTTTTAAATTTGACATAAGAGGCTTGATTCTTTTTAGTGGAGGAGTTACGGTGTTAACATTGATTATGGAATTAACTTCGTCTCGAATGATTGGTTGGCAGACAATCATTGCATTGACGGTAGTTTCTGCCTTTTTGATTGGGTTGTATATATATCATGCAAAACATAAACAACATCCTTTAATCGATTTGAATTTGTTTAACATCAGAACTTTGCGAATTGGTATTATAGGAAATTTAATTACACGATTAGGAATAGGAGGAATGCCTTTTCTTATTCCGCTTTTGTTGCAAGTTGGTTACGGATATTCGGCTACTGTAGCGGGATTGATTATGATTCCATCCGCAGCAAGTAACATTATAGCAAAATCTTTTGTTGTACCAATTGTGAATAAATTTGGTTATCGAAATACGTTGATTTCCAATACAATTATTTTAGGATTAATCATTTGTCTATTTTATTTTTTACAATCCGAATCTCCAATTTATTATATCATTCCGTTAATGGTTTTGAATGGTTTTTTTAGTTCGATACAATTTACAGCAATGAATACCTTGTCTTTAGCTGATTTGGACGAAAATACATCCAGTGAAGGAAATAGTTTATTGTCGGTTACACAACAATTGTCATTAACTTTTGGAATTTCTGTAGCTGCATTGATTTTAGGCGTTTTTAGACAAGCAGGATTTGTAAATGGAGTAGAAGTACAAGCTTTCCGTTATTCATTTTTGACGATGGGTGTGATGACAATTTTATCAACTTACATCTTTTTCAAATTAAGAGAATCTGATGGCGCTTCGATGTCAGGGAAGAAATAAAATTTAGAACATAAAAAAATCTCTACCAAGTAGAGATTTTTTCGTTTTATATTATTCTGATCTAATCATTGTAAAAATGATGGCGAAGTTCACCTTTCAGGTTTGTTTCATATTGCGTTTTGAATTCTTCTTTCGAAAGATTTTGACCTAATAAATAAATAGCTTTTGTAATTGCAGCTTCCATTGTCAAATCATAACTCGAAATTGCTCCCATATTTAGTAACGCATCACTTGTCGCATAACGTCCAAGTTCTACCATTCCACCCGCACATTGCGTATTGATGATAAGATGAACTCCTTTATTCGTCACTTCTTCCAACAATTCGATAAACCAATCATCAGTAAAAATATTTCCTGTTCCGAAAGCTTCAATAATAAAAGCTTTCATATTTGGAGCGTTCAAAACACTTTCGATAAAAGAACGATTCATTCCAGGAAAAATCTTCAAAACACCAACATCAGCATTTAGATCTTTATTGATAGAAAGTTTATCTGTCACAACATTTTTTAACAACAAATCTTCTTTCACTTCCAAATGAACACCAGAAACTCCAATTACTGGATAATTCGGCGATTCGAAAGCATCAAAGTTTTCTGCATTAATCTTAGTTGTTCTATTCGCACGGAACAATTTATATTCAAAATACACGCAAACTTCCTTGATAATTGGTTTGTCATTTTTGCGTAATGAAGCCAATTGAATCGAAGTAATTAAATTTTCTTTTGCATCTGTACGCAAATCTCCAATTGGTAATTGCGAACCAGTGAAAATTACAGGTTTCTCTAGATGATCAATCATAAAACTCATTGCAGAAGCTGTATACGCCATTGTATCTGTTCCATGTAAAACGACAAAACCATCATAGTTTTCGTAGTTTTGTTGAATGGTTTCTGCAATTTCGATCCAATATTTTGGTTTCATATCAGACGAATCTATTGGTGTATCGAAACTATGATAGTCGAAAGAACAATCTAAAAGTCCCAACTCTGGAATTTGTTTCAACAAATTATCAAAATTGAAAGGTTTCAAGGATTGATCTCCATAATCTTTCGCCATTCCAATTGTTCCTCCTGTGTAAATTAATAAAATTTTTGTTTGCATGCGGTTTGATTAATTTCTGGTTAAAATTAACCATTATAAAAAATCTGTACAACATCTTTTCTTAAACTCCGATATTTTGTAAATTGGATAAATAATTGTGAATATAATTTTAAACTATCAACTTGATGAAACTATTACTTTTAGCCATTACAACTTTGTTAACATCAGCTTATGTTAATGCGCAATCTGACGAAGGATTGTTTGAAGTTGAGTACGAAATGAACGGACAAGAATTGAAATCTTTTGCTTTTTCTACGGATAATTGTGCGCAGAATTTGATTGTAAAATCGTGGGAAAATTGGGTAACGAACAAAGAAGGTTCTTCTGCTTTTCTAAAAAAACACGAAGCGAGTAACATCAAATTCAAAAATTCGCAAGATGTCTATAAATCTGTGATTAGTTTGGTTGATGAAGAAAACGGAAAAACGACCGTGATTAATACATTAACTGATCAAAATGGAATGACATTTAATAGTAATTCGGCAGAGTTTGATAAAATTTATGCTCAACTACAAGATTTAGCGACTAAAACGAAGCAAGGTTGTGTGCGAAATGAGTTGAGGTTAGCCAACGAAAATATGATTCGATTGACTAAAGAAAATGCAGATGCACAATTGAAAAAAGGAAATTCTATCAAATCATATCTAAAAAATAATAACACCTTATTGAAATTAGAAAGTAAAAAGCAAGCTTTGGGTGATAAATTGGATTTGGTGGTGAATCAATTGGAAAGAGAATCGAATGATAAAGTAACTGATGGCTTGATGAAGAAAAAGATAAAAACAGAAAACTCTTTGCGATCGATAGAAGATCAAGTAGTAACATTGAGCGGAAAAATACAAACTGCCGAAGAGAACGATAAAGGTTTAGACGCAAAAATTAATCAATTAACAAGTCAAATTCAGCAACAACGCTCGATTACAGAAAATTTAAAAAAGAAATATTCATCAATTGCACGATAATTGTTAGAGAAATTATATATTTACTAAATATCAACAAATAAATATTATTAAAATCAACTCGTTATGGGATTATTTTCATTTATCAAAAATGCCGGAGAAAAAGTCTTCGGAGGTGCAGAAACACCAGAAGAAAAAGCAGCTAAAGTAAAAGATCAAGTTGCAAAACAAGGATTTGATTTGTCAGGAGTAACTTTTTCTGCTGATGGAGATAAAATTGTAGTAGCTGGACAAGCATTGGACATCAATGAGAAACAAAAAATTTTAGCAACAGCAGGTAACATTGATGGAGTGGAAGGAGTAGAAGATCAATTAACATTGAAAACACCTTTGAAAATCGAAATTCCAGATTTATCTAAGACAATGTACACTGTAAAAAGTGGAGATTCTTTATCTAAAATTGCCAAAGAAGTTTACGGAGATCCAATGCAATACCCAAAAATTTTCGAAGCAAACAAACCAATGTTAAAACACGAAGATAAGATTTATCCAGGTCAAGTTTTGTATATTCCTCAGGATTAATACAATAGAAATAAAATATTCACGTTAAAACTCCTACAACCAAATGATTGTAGGAGTTTTATGTTTTTACAGCATGGTTTTTGCGGAATATTTACTCGCAATAAAAAATAATAGCATATATTCGTATAACTGAAATAAAAAAATAATTATGAAAGTTTCAATTTTGCCAGTAGCGGTTATCGCTGCTTCAACTTTATTTAGTTGTGTGAGTCAGAAGAAGTATGATGAATTACAAAACAAATTCAACTCTGCTTATTCTGAGAACCAAGGATGTCAAACAGAATTGGCTGTAGCGAAAGCTAAATTAGCTAATTTTGAATCTAACCAAGGTCAGTACGAAAACACAGTTCAGAGTGAAAGAAATCAAATTAAACAATTACAAGAGCAATTGAAAAATTGTATTAATGGTGGTTCTAAAAATGTTTCTGAATTAGTGAACGAAATCAATCAGTCTAACAAATACATCAAACATTTGATTGATGCGAAAAGCAAATCTGATAGTTTGAACATGGTTTTAACAAACAACTTGACGCGTTCTTTATCTAGCAACGAAGCAAAAGATGTTGATGTTAAAGTTTTAAAAGGTGTTGTTTACATTTCGTTAGCTGATAACATGTTGTACAAATCTGGTAGTTACGAAATTTCGCCTGCTGCAGGAGAAACTTTAAGTAAAATTGCGAAAATCATCAACGATTATAGAGATTACGATGTATTGATTGAAGGTAACACAGATAATGTGCCAATTTCTAAACCAAACATCCGCAACAACTGGGATTTATCTGCTTTACGTGCATCTTCTGTTGTACAAGCATTACAAAACCAATATGGTGTTGATGGTAAACGTTTAACAGCTGGTGGACGTGGAGAATTTAATCCATTAACTACAAATGCGACTGCGGAAGGAAAATCTAAAAACCGTCGTACACAAATTATTATCTTACCTAAGTTAGATCAATTTATGGATTTAATTGGGCAAGCTCCAAAAAACTAATTTTGATAAAAAAATCAAATTAATATAGAAAGAGCCACTTTATAGTGGCTCTTTTTTTGTAACTTTTTCCAAATTTTAATCAATACCAATGGAACTATATTATTCTTTTTCGGTTCTAATTGTTCTTGCTGCATTATTTTCTTATGCAAACCTTCGATTCCTAAAATTACCTGGAACAATTGGAATTATGATTATCGCCATGTTAGTATCTGTCGCTATCCGTTTATTGGGAGATAGCTATTTTCCTGATGCTACAAAAGACATGTTTCAACTCTTTAACAGTTTAGACTTCAATGAAATATTGATGGGCGCAATGCTTAATTTTCTGCTTTTTGCAGGTGCAATGCACGTTAATATACTCGATCTGAAAAACTTGAGATGGACAATTGCTACTTATGCTACAATTTCGGTAGTATTATCAGCATTTATTATATCAGCAATTTTATATTACATCGCCCCATATTTTGGTATTCAAATTCCGTATATCTATTGTTTATTGTTCGGAACATTAATTTCTCCAACTGATCCAATCGTTGTATTAGGAATTTTGAAACAAGCAAAAGTTCCTAAAATTATTGAGACAAAAATTACAGGAGAGTCACTATTTAATGATGGTGTAGCAGTTGTAATGTTCGCAGTAGTTTTACAAATAGCAACTAATCCAAGCTTTGATGCTGACTTTGCAAGTGTTTCAAAATTATTCTTGATGGAAGCTGGTGGAGGAATTTTACTTGGGTTATTATTAGGATTTACAGCTTCTAGATCCATGAAAAAAATTGATGATTATAAAGTTTCAGCTTTAATTACATTGTCGATTGTAATGGGAGGATTTTTGATTGCAAAAGAACTTCATGTTTCGAGTCCTTTAGCTATGGTTATCGCAGGTTTAATAATCGGAAATTATGGAAAGAAATTCGCAATGAGCAAAACAACTCAAGATTATTTAAACAAATTTTGGGAGCTTATTGATGAGATAATGAACGCTATTTTATTCCTTTTTATAGGTTTCGAATTGTTGTTAATAGAAGATTTAATGGATCAAATTCTATTAGGAATTGTCACAATTTTTATCGTCTTATTATCTCGAACATTATCAATTGTGATTCCAGCTCGTACTATTTTAAGAAAAAATACATTCTCCAAAGGTTCACTTATCGTTTTAGTTTGGGGAGGAATTCGTGGTGGAGTTTCAATTGCATTAGTTCTTTCGATGCCAAATTCGGAATGGAAAGATTTGTTGCTAGAGATTACATATATTGTCGTTTTATTCTCAATCGTTATTCAAGGTTTAACCGTTGGTAAAGTTGCGAACCGCGTGTTGAAAGACGAATCTGATGAAGCAAATAAAGAAGAAATAGAAGATTATCTTAATTCATCTAAATTGTAATGTTCGAAAGTCAATTGAAATTATTTACGCAATCTTATGATGACGCAATTTTTTATAATAATGACGCTAAGGTTGATGGTACAATTGGAGCAAAGTTGCACTTGTCATACTATTATATCGACATTCCTTATAAAAATTGTTTGATTTATGTAGAACAAGAATTAGGAAATCATAATCTAGGAAAAATTCGAGTAACCTTAGATAAAATATCGTTACCAATTTTTACGATTACGAATATTAATCATCTTGTCAATTTATTTTTAAGAAAGAAACAGATTCTAAAAGTTGATTGTAGCAATGAATCTTTTAAACATTATTTACAGAATTTATTGATTGAAACTAATCTTGAAAAAATAGCAAAGGATAATTTATTCGAACCTAAAATATCAAGTAAAATTGAAGGTGAAAATTTGGTTATAGAAACAATTTACCATTTAGAATTTGAAGAAAAAATAGAAGCTCTGAAAGCTTTAATAGAATTTTACAAGAAATTAATTTCATATTAGCAAAAACAACAAGCGCATCTATAGATGCGCTTGTTGTTTTAACAGAAGTTTAGAATTTAAAATAGTCTAGTTAACGAATTAATCTTTATTTTTAATAGAAATTAGAACAAGCCAACAGAATGAAATTAAAAGATTTATCTAATCAACTCGAAATATCTTTAGGAAGTTTACAGAATTTTATCAATGATTTTAATATTGATTTGAGTTTTTGTATTGACGAAAATTTTAATGTAACACAACAATTTATAGCATTTTCGGAAGAGAATAAAGACTTCTTAAAAGAATATGCAGAAGATTATTCCAAAGAAAAAACAATAGAAGAGATCGCTAAAACAATTGGAGCAAAAGAGGAAGATGTGCTTCATTTTTTTGTTACTAATGGGATTCCTGCTGAAGTTGCAAAGCAGATGAAAACTGGTGTTTCGAGCTATTTGATTCATTCTTATATCGGTGGAAAATATCCATTTATAGAAAAAGCTTTTCCACAAAATGAGGATTTTTCGGGAAAAAGTTTAGTCGGTTATACCGATTTGTATTTTTATATGACCGACATGTTAGATCCGTTTATCAGCAAAGATCAAGTAGAATGTTGGGGAATTTCCAAGCCTGCGGGATTGATTTTATATGGACCTCCGGGAAGTGGAAAAATATATTGGGCAAAGAAAATTGCAGATATGATAGGTTATGAATTTGTGCATATTTTCAATGATTATTTGGTTGGAAATTTTGATTCAAAAAAGAACAAATTCTCTGATTTTCTTTCCAAAAAAATGAATCAACCTAAAACATTATTGTTCATTGATTCGTTTGACGAAATATTACATTCGGCAACAGAAAATACAATTTATCCAGAAATGGTCGATTTGTTTTATTCCGTTTTAAGACATATCCAGAAGAGTGATACACAAGAATTGTTGATAATTGGAGCAGTAGAATCGTTGGCAAATTTGAACGATCAAATTGTTGCACCAGGACGTTTTGATTTGCATATTCCAATTTTTCCACCATCTTTTGATGAGCGCAAACAATTACTTTTACATCACATGACAGCGAATTTGGCGCAAGATTCTCCGTTATTATCAATTTTGAAAAATCAAAATGCGTTGAACAAAGATTTCTGGACGCCTTATGCAGCTGAAATGAGACTTTTCTCAAATACAATGTTGATAGATTTTACACAATCGCTTAAAAAACGTTTGTATGCGTTGTACAGAAAAGATGAAACGAAAAATATTGTGATGACAGAAAAGGTTTTGTTTTCGGCTTTCCAAGAAGCAAAATCGAAATTAACGCCAGATTATTTAAAACATTGCGCAATTTTCTTAACAGAAGCCAAACAAAATGTTGGACAAGATTTTCCACATCGTTTGATTGAATTAAATGCTGATTTAGAGTTTTATTTATCATCAAAAGAAATTCCGATTACTAAAATTGGTTTTAAGCAAAGTGATGAAAACATAGTAGAGAAACTTGTAGAGAATAATAATGATAAATAGTATTTTATGAAATTTATACTTGTAATATTTTACTTTTTTACATTAAGTTTAAATGCTCAGATTTTAGAAAAAAAATATATTAAAATTAATGATAAGTCTCTTTTGGAAGTTATAAATAATAACAATATAACTTTAAAATATCCAATTATCCATGGCGATTTAATTAAAAAAAAGAATTTTTTTAATCTTGAATATGAAATTAAAAAGGATACTTTAAATTTCATTGAGAACGGAATTAATAAAACTTTTTTAATAAAAGAAAAAATGTTAATAAATTATTCAAATCAAGATGTTTTTATAAAGGAGGAAGAATATTTAAAAAGATTAACACTTGTTCTTTTTGATAATGAAAAATTTTATATAAGATTTCCTAAAACTTCTAATGGGATTATAGTTGAAGATTATATTAATAATGATTCTGAAGTTTTAAATAATAAATTAAAGAAAAAACTTAAAAATATTAATGAAAATAAATATAATGTTGAGATTATTAAAGGTTTTGAAGCTATAGAAAAATATGGATATGAGGGAATTAATGGTGTAATAATTATAAAGAAAAAATAAACCATAAAAAAAAAGCGCTCGTAGAGCGCTTTTTGATTTTATAAAATGATTAAAACTTACAAAGTTTTAAATGTTAATAACAAGATATTTCCTTTGTAAAGATGTAATTCTTTTCCAGAAACTTCGTAACGATTTACACTTTTCAACATCGATAAAAATGCTTTTTCTTCTTGCAAATTAGGACAAGCCATTTTAGTTTCAGAAAAATTAACAAAGCTTGTTACGCCGCTAACTTTTGTAAAAGCAGCATTGAAATTGTTGCAACCCGCAAAACCACTTACAGTCGAATTCGCTTCGTCTATAACCAACATTACGTCCTTATCGTACAAACCTTTTACTACGTTGTTATCGTTGATCAAATACCAATTTTGATTTGAAATCGAAACTTCCGATTTTGGTTTAATTTTAGCAGTACTTGCGCTTGTAGAACAAGAAGTTGCTATAAAACTCATCAAAATAGTTGCTGAAAATAAAGTTACAATCTTTTTCATTTTTCGGAATATTTTATCTCAACTCAGCGTTGAATTTTTCTTGATACAATTTGATTAATTTATTCATTAAACCATCAATTTCTTGATCACTTAATGTTTTATTTTCGTCTTGAATCATAAAACTTAAAGCATACGATTTTTTACCAGCTGGCAATTTATCTCCTTCGTAAACGTCGAATAAATTAACAGCTTTCAACAAATTCGTTTTCACTTCTTTTGTCGCTTTGTACAATTCTTCATATTTCACAGAAGAATCAAGCAATAAAGCTAAATCTCTACGAGAACCTGGGAATTTAGAGATTTCTTTGTATTTCAAATCGTGTTTGTTTGCTAAAGCAACCATTGCATCCCAATTTAATTGAGCAAAGAAAACATCTTGATTAACGCCTAATTTTTTCGCTAATTTTTTGCTGATGATTCCTAGTTTTCCTAATGGTTTTTGACCAGAAATAAACTCAATTCCATCTAAGAAATTATCATCTTTTGCAGGTAACTCATCTGTAATTTGAATATCTAATCGAACAAAAATTTGTTTAATCAAACCTTTCAAATCAGCAAATGAAGCTTTACGTAAATTTCCTGTCCACGATTCGCTATTAAAGTTTCCTGAAAGAACGATTCCTAAACATTTATTTTCTTCGTAAATCCCATCAATTTTGCGGTAAACTTTCCCAAATTCGAACAATTTAACATCCGAATTACGACGGTTGATATTAAACGCAACATTTTCTAATAAACCATTCAACAAAGTGCGACGCATAACAGCTAAATCAGCCGAAAGCGGATTTAACATGGCAACACTTTCTCCTTCTGGATAAAAGAAAACTTCTTCGTATTCTCTTTTCGTTAACGAGTTATTGATGGCTTCATTGAATCCGAAAGAAATCAATTGACGCGCAATAAAATCTTCGATTTTATCTGGACTAACTTTTTGATTTGGAACATAAGAAAACGAGAATTTAGAAGGTATTTCGATATTATCGTATCCATAAATTCTTAAAATATCTTCGATCAAATCCACATCACGTTGTACATCTACACGATAAGCAGGAACTTCTAAATCTAAAATCCCATCATTTTCTGACAAAATTTTAATTTCTAAATTCTCTAAAATCGATTTGATTTTATGTTCTGGAATTTCAACTCCTAATAATTCAACCACCTTATGTAAACGTAATTTTACATTAAAGTTTTGAATTGGATTTTCGTAAATATCATCAATATTAGATGCAATTTCAGCGCCAGTAATTTCAACTAACATCATCGCAGCTTTTTTCAATGCATCGATTGTTGTGTTAGGATCAATTCCACGTTCAAAGCGGAAAGAAGCATCTGTATTCAACGCATGTGCTTTTGCACCTTTACGAATTGTTACTGGCTCAAAATAGGCTGATTCTAAGAAAATAGTTGTCGTTGCATCCGAAACTCCTGAATCATTTCCTCCGAAAACTCCCGCAATACACATTGGATTATTTTCGTTGCAAATCATCAATTCATGTCCTTTTAATGTACGTTCAACGCCATCTAAAGTTGTGAATTTTGTTCCTTCTGCTAATTTTTGAACGATCACTTTATTTCCTTCAATTTTAGCTGCATCAAAAGCATGTAAAGGTTGTCCTAAATCGTGTAAAATATAATTAGTAATATCAACCACATTATTAATTGGCGATAATCCAATAACTTTCAAACGATTTTTTAACCAATCTGGCGACTCAGCAACTTTTACATTTTTTAAGTAAACAGCTGCATAACGAGGTGCTGCTTCTGTATCTTTAACCTCGATAGAAATAGGACTTTTTCCGAAATCTATCGTAGGATAATTTGATACATCATATGTTTTGAATGTTGACGCAATATCACGAGTTTTAAGAGCAGCATGTAAATCACGCGCTACACCGAAATGTGACATTGCATCCGCACGATTTGGCGTTAAACCAATTTCAATTTCGTGGTCAACTTCATCATTTTTTCCAAAAAGATCAAACGTAGAAGTTCCAGGTTTTAAATCTTCTGGTAAAACTAAAATACCAGAATGATCTGTACCAATTCCTAATTCTACTTCAGAACAAATCATTCCGAAAGATTCTTCACCACGAATTTTTGCCTTCTTGATTTTAAATTCACCATCTGGCGAAGGTAAAACCGTTCCGACAGTTGCTACAGGTACATTTTGACCCGCTGCAACATTAGGAGCACCACAAACAATTTGCGTTTCTTTTCCGTCTCCTAAATCTATTTTAGTAACTTTTAATTTATCTGCATTTGGATGAGGTACAGCCGATAAAACTTTACCAACTAATACGGTTTCCAAATAATTTTTAGCTCCACCTACTTGCTCTACACCTTCTACTTCAAGACCTGTACTTGTAAGTGTAGCAGACACTTCATCAAGTGTGATATCTGTATCAATGTAGGTTTTTAGCCAATTGTATGAAATTTTCATTGTATTGTATAAATGAATTTTATGTATTCTTTTTGATTATGCGTTTAACATAACTGGCATAACTAACATTAAGATTTCTTCACCATCTTCTAGTCCATCAACTGGTTTGATGATTCCTGCACGATTTGGCTCAGACATTTCCAATGTTATTTCTTCTGATTGTAAATTGTTCAACATTTCGATTAAGAAACGAGAATTGAAACCGATTTGTAAGTCAGTTCCGTTGTAATCACAAGGAAGTCTTTCTTCTGCTTTGTTTGCAAAATCGATATCTTCAGCAGAAATTGTCAATGAATTTCCAACTAATTTTAATCGAACTTGGTTTGTTGTTTTGTTAGAGAAAATTGCCACACGTTTCAAAGATGTTAAGAATAAGTTTCTGTTAATCGTTAATACGTTTGGATTTTCTTTTGGAATTACCGCTTCATAATTAGGATATTTACCATCAATCAAACGACAAGTTAACACGATGTTTTGGAAAGAAAAACGTGTATTTGTATTGTTATATTCGATTGTTACATCGTCATTATTTCCTCCTAAAATATTTTTCAATAAGTTAAGTGGTTTTTTCGGCATAATATATTCAGCAGCTTGTAAATTGTCTAAGCCGTTGCGTGTATATTTTACCAAACGATGCGCATCTGTAGCAACAAAACGGAAAATATCTGCATTTGCTTGGAAGAAAACTCCTGTCATAATAGGACGTAATTCGTCGTTTCCTGTCGCAAAAATAGTTTTGATAATTGCCTCTGATAAAATGCTTGCGCTAAGAGTTGTAGAGCTTGCGTCTTCGATATCTGGCGTTTGAGGATATTCGTTTGCGTCTTCAAATGCTAACTGATAATTTCCTTGTTCTGAAACAATTTCCAACGTATTTCCTTCTTTTTGGATAAAAGTAAGCGGTTGCGCTGGGAAAGTTTTCAACGTGTCAGTTAAGATTTTTGATGGAATTGCAATTTTTCCATTATCATTAGACTCAACTTCTAAAGTTGTTGAAATTGTTGTTTCTAAATCAGAACCAGTGATAGTTAATTGGCTACCATCCAATTCGAATAAAAAATTATCAAGGATTGGTAAAGTATTATTAGAGTTAATAACTCCTCCGATTAAGTTAACATTTTTTAATAACGTGTTGCTCGATACAATAAATTTCATATGAAGAATATTTCCTTAAAATATCTAACAAATGTAATAAATAATCAAGTAAAAAACTCAAACCTATACATTAAATATTATATAGAATGGCTTGTTGTTGATTATCAAATAGAAAGATGATTGAAAATTGATTGTTATGATTTGTTTAAATTTTCTTTGAATTAAAAACTTTTCACCCGTAAATTTGTCTTGTATATCGAGACTTTTAACAAATCTTTTTGACCAAATCTCATCCAAAAAGATTAATTTGATTTTAAAATAATATTCTATGAAAATTGAATTGAATTTAGAAGGAAAAAATGGCGTTTTTATACTTCTTGATGAGAATAATAAAGAAGTTGGCGAATTAACTTTTATGCTGAAAGAAGAACAAATGTTGATTAATCATACAGGTGTTAATCCCGAATTGAGAGGGCAAGGTTTGGCAGAAAAGTTAGTGTTAGAAGCTGTAGATTACGCAAGAAAAAATCAGTTGAAAATCATACCATTTTGTAGTTATGTGAGCGTTTATGTTGGTAAACATCCAGAAGTGCAAGATGTAATTTAGAAAATTATGAATTTAGAAAAAGTTTTTGAACACAACCAAGAGTGGGTAAATAAACGTTTAGAACAAGACGAGCAATATTTTGATAAGCTTTCGGCTGGTCAAAACCCAGAAGTGCTTTACATTGGTTGTTCAGATAGTCGTGTGACGGCAGAAGAGTTGTTGGGAGCGGAGCCAGGAGAGGTTTTTGTACACCGCAATATAGCTAATATGGTAATTAGTTTGGATATGAATACCACTTCTGTTTTGGACTATGCAGTAGAACACCTAAAAGTGAAACATATTGTAGTTTGTGGACATTATAATTGTGGTGGGATTAAATCTGCAATGCTACCGAAAGATTTAGGAATTATGAATCCTTGGTTACGTAATATTCGTGATGTTTATCGTTTACATTCAGAAGAATTGAATGCAATCGAAAACGAAGGAATGCGTTACAACCGTTTGGTAGAGCTAAATGTACAAGAACAATGTGTCAATGTGGTAAAAAATCCTTTTGTGCAACGTGCAATGGAAAATGGATTGGAAGTACACGGTTGGGTGTTCGATTTGTTTACTGGAAAATTAATTGATTTGAATTTAAACTTCGATACAATCTTAGAAAATATCAAAGAAATTTACGATATCAACGAATAAATTTAACATTTTGTTATATTTGGTATAATAATTGTTTTTAACACTGTTAACCAAACTATATCAATGATTAACAACCGTTGGATAAAAAGAATCGGTATCGCTTTAATTTCTATTATTGCGGTACTTTTTATTTTAAGTTTTTACATCTCCTATTTTCTGAATGATCGACTTCCAAAAATCATTGCAGAAAAAAACGATACGGCTTATAATCTGACTTACGAAGATTTGAGCTTTTCTATTTTTAATTCATCTTTATCGCTAAAAAATGTCGAAGTTTCTCCAAAAGATTCTTTGTTGATAAAGGATTCGATTGACGCAACAGGAAAAGTCAAAGAAATAAATGTAGTTGGAATTAATTTTTTCAAGTTGATTACCAAAAAAGAAGTTGCGGCGCTTTCTATCAATATCAATAATCCTTCTGTAAATTATTATCTTAAAGAGAAAAAAGATTCGATCAAAAAAGATACAGCGCAATCTAAAGTTGGGCAAAGTATCGATGTTTCCAATGTAAATATCAATAATGGCGAGTTTAATTTGTATTCTCAATCAGGAAAAAAACATATTGCAAATGTTTCTAATTTTTCGATCGATTTTGACGGCGTTCGTTTCAATGAACGAACAGCGGACAAAAAAATTCCGTTCAGATATTCTGCTTTTGACATCAAATTAGATTCGATGTTTTTTGTAGTAAAAGATCAACAATTGATTAGAGCACGAAAAGTTCGTTTTAATGAAACTGATTTTGAATTGGATAATTTCTCGATGAAACCACTCAAAATGAACGGAAAATTGTATGTTCCAAATGATTCTGAAAATGATTTATTGGATATCGAAACGCCACTTCTTTCGCTTTCTAAAATGGATTGGGGATTTACTTCGGAAGATAAATTATATTTTAAAACAGATTTAATCAAATTCAAAAATCCAAAAATTACCATTATTTCTGCTAAACCTGAGAATAAAGTTGAGAAGCAATCAACTAAAAAAGTAAGCATAAAAACGGAAGATGCGGAGTTAATTAATATCAAAAAATTGCAAATAGAAAACGGTAAAATTCGTTCACTTTTTTCTAATGCAGAAACGGTAAAATATGCAATAAATAATGTTGCGTTAAGTATCGAAGGAATAAAAATGAATGCGTTGACGCGAACAAATGATATTCCGATTGATTACAAAACTTTTCGTATTAAGTTGGATTCGATGTATTATCGTTTGAATGAAATGCACACGTTGACAGCTTCTAATTTTGATTTGACAGAAAAGAAATTAATTCTGAAAAATTTTAAAATGAAACCATTGATTTCAAAGAATCAATTTAATAGAAATTATACAAAATCAAACACGTTATTAGATGTCGAAGCGCCAATTTTGACGTTGAATAATAATAGTTGGGGAATAAAAAATGGTGATTTTTATTTTCATACAAATTCAATCAAATTGGATGAGGTAAATGTGAAAATCATCGATCAAAAGAATGAAAAAGTTATTGCAAAAAAAGCGGAAAAAGCAACGCAAAAATTCTTGATTAATTTTAATCTTGGAATTGATACGATTCAAATTAAACAATCTCGATTTATTGCTTCGCAAAAATTTGATTTCAATAATGTTAATTTGACGGTTTTAGGATTAAAAAATGATTATGGGAAAGAACTTCATGTTAATCATGTTATTTTCAAAAATCCAAAATTTACGATTTATGGACAGCCAAGACGAGTGGCACAGCGCGAAGGAAAAACGTCGAAAGAGTTTAATGATATTATAAAAGTTGATAAAATTTCGTTGGTAAATGGACATTTAGATGTGATTCCTTATCAACAAAAAACGCCGAATTTAACGCTGAAGCAAATTCAGTTAACGTTTAATCAAATCAATGTTGATCCAAAAACAATTCAAGAAGCGATTCCATTTTCGTATAAATCTGTGTTGTTAAAATCTTCTGGAATTGATTTCGATTTAGGAAAAACGTATAAAATGAATACTGGCGCTTTGCAATTTCAGAACGGAAATTTGATGTTGAATCAATTAAAATTAACGCCAAAACTTTCTCGAAAAGCATATACAGCTTCATTAGATAAACAAGCCGATTTATACACTGTTTCTGTCAATCAATTACAAGGAAATGGAATTCAGTGGGGAATTTCTCCATCCAAAGATTTCTTTTTGAAAGCGAATCAAATAAAATTGAACCAGCTTTATGCAAATATTTATAGAAGTTTGGTTCCGCCTGATGACACAAAACGTAAAACAATGTTTTCACAAAAATTACGCGAAATGAAATTTGATTTAGGGGTGAAACAATTGCAATTGGTCAACTCTAAATTAGAATATGAGGAAGAAACTGAAAAAAGCATCGGAACAGGAAAATTAACGTTTTCATCTATAAATGCGACGGTTAAAAATGTCAATTCGGGTTATCGTAAAAAATCGTTACCAGATGTAAATGTCGATTGGCGTTCAGAATTTATGAATGGAGATTTGCGTGCAAATTGGACATTTAATCCAATGAATCGTTCAGAGAAATTTAATATCAATGGTTCAATTTCAAAACTTCCTGCAAAAAATCTCGATCCTTTTGTGAAACCATATCTTAAGGTTTCTGTTGATGGATTTTTTAATCAAATAAAATTTAATTTTGATGGAAATGATAAAGTTGCTGGAGGAAATTTTGGAATAGATTATCAAAATTTGAAAGTGAATGTTTTGCGTGATGACGGTTCGAAAAGGAAATTATTATCAGCAGTTGGAAATGCGGCGGTAAAGAATGATTCTCGTGGAAAAATGAAAGAAGAAAAAGTAGAAAATATCGAACGAAAACAGGATAAATCATTTTTTAATTTCTTTTTAGCTTGTATCTTAGACGGTCTTAAAAAAGCACTTTTAATTATTTAAGAAAATGAAAAGAACAGTCTTCATAACCGGAGCAACATCTGGCATAGGAATGGCGACAGCAAAGAAATTAGCAGCAAATTATCGCTTAATTTTGTGTGGTCGTCGTCAAGAACGATTAGATGAAATTCAGGCAGAATTGAGTAAAATTACGGACGTAAAAACCATTCAATTTGATGTTCGAGACAAGGAAGCTGTTTTTAATGCAGTAGAAAGTTTAGAAAATGAGTGGAAAAATATTGATGTTTTAATCAATAATGCGGGAAATGCACACGGATTAGCACCTTTTGATACAGCTGATTTGGAGGATTTGGAAGCAATGATTGACATCAATGTAAAAGGATTAATTTACGTTTCGAAAGCAATTATTCCAATTCTTAAACAATCATCAAATGCGCATATCATCAACCTTTCGTCGATTGCAGGAAAAGAAGTTTATCCAAATGGAGGAACATATTGTGCGTCGAAAGCGGCGGTAGAATCGTTGAGCAAAGGAATGCGTTATGATTTATTACCTTACGGAATCAAAGTTTCTAATATTGCGCCAGGAGCGGTAGAAACAGAATTTTCTTTGGTTCGTTTCAAAGGAAATCAAGAACTTTCGGATAATGTGTACAAAGGTTTTGAGCCATTGGTTGGTGAGGATATTGCAAATGCAATAGAGTATTTGTTGCAACAACCAGAACATGTACAAATTGCCGATGTTACAATCTTTCCAAAAGCGCAAGCTGGAGGAACTGTTATTTATAAAGGATAATTTATTAAAATATTTTTATTTGAAAGCCTCTAAAATAGAGGCTTTTTCATTTTATTCAAAAAAAGTTTCAAAATCGATGTAACACTTTTTAGTATTGAGCTGTCTTATTAGTAAAAGCACTCAATATGAATCAAGAAACGTTTAAAACATCGGTATTTGTCCACAAGGATAAGCTGTATCGTTTTGCGCGTAGGATTTTGATTAGTGATGATGAAGCGTTTGATGTTGTGCAAGAAATATTAATGAAATTGTGGGAAAAGCGCGATTCGTTAATTGAGGTTAACAATATTGAGGCTTATGCGATGCGAATGGTAAATTATGAATGTATAAATCGATTACGAAAATTTGATGTTCGAGAGAATTATAAAAATACAACGCAAATCAATTTGAGTATTCAAGAAGATCCACAAGAAATAAAACCGATTATTCTAAATTTGATTAATCAATTACCAGAAAAACAACGCAAAGTAATGCATCTGAAAGATGTAGAAGAACTCGAAATAAAAGAAATTGCTGAAATTCTAGAAATGGAAGAAAATGCAATTCGAGTAAATTTGATGAGAGCAAGACAAAAAGTAAGAGAACAATTAGAAGTTTTTTTTGAAAATGAAGAAAGAGCAATCTATTATAAATAAAGATGATTTTTTTGCTGGAAAATTAACTGATGAGCAAGAAAAACAACTCATAAATAATGAAAATGATTCTTTTTTTGAAACATTAAAAGAGGAAAAAGAAGTCAAAATGGAATTAAGTTTTGATGATTTTATGGCTAAAGTTGAAGAAAATCAACCAAAAGTTATAGAAAAATCGAAAACGAAAGAGTTTTCTCTATGGAAAATTTCGGGAATTGCTGCGTCTATTTTACTTGTTGTTGGATTATTTTTCTTCTTGAATCAAACAAACAATGTTGAACATCATCAAGAAATTGTGAAAACAATTGAACCAAATAAAAAAGAAGTAGAAGTTGTTAAGAATAAAGAAGAAAAAACTGTTGAAAAGCCTAATACAGTGATTTCTGAACCAAATAATATCGAGATAAAACACGAAGTTTCGCAATTTGTAAAAGAGACAAAATCAATTAAACAAGAAAATAAAAAATCAACCATTCAACCAATTGAACAAGAAATTACAAAGCCTGAAAGCGCAGAAGAATATTCATCAGATTTTGTGATTGTAAATGGT
The DNA here is from genome assembly GCF_029842105.1 of Empedobacter sp. GD03797. NCBI lineage: Bacteria > Pseudomonadati > Bacteroidota > Flavobacteriia > Flavobacteriales > Weeksellaceae > Empedobacter > Empedobacter sp. GD03797. Next base: position 15,794 of record NZ_JAOCFS010000030.1, on the reverse strand, counting down.
CAACCAGTTGAAAATATGGAAGAAGCGAAAGCTTTGGCTTATTCTACAATGAAATTATTTTCGAAAAATGTAGACCAAGGAGCGAAGGCAATCAGACAATTAAAATCATTATCAATAGAACTTTAAAAAAGAAAAATATGAAAAAATATGTATTCATTTTTGCATTATTCATCGTTGGATTTGCAAATGCACAAACAAATAAATTCGTCGATATTTACAACCAATTTCAGGATAAAAAGGGCGTTACAACGATTACAATAAACAAGGCAATGTTTAGTATGATGGGAAATTTGACGGCAAATGATTCTGATTTGAAAGATTTGGATGGCTTGTTCAAAAAAATGAATTCAATCAAAATGATTATGATTGATAACACAAACAAAGATGCTAAAAATCAAGTGAAATCTGCTTTTGATAAAATGAAATTAGAGGAATTGATGTCGATAAATAAGGACGGAAGTAAAATTCGCTTTTTAACGGAAAATGCAAATGCGAAAGTTTTTAAAAATGTATTGATGAGCATTAATAGCGATGATCAACAAATGTACATGATTATGGATGGTGAAATTACGGCATCCGAAATGAACAAAATGGTAAAACAATCTAATAAATAATAAAAAAGCTGAGCAACGCTCAGCTTTTTTAGTTCAATATTTTCTCATAACAAACACTTTCTTCGACGTTTTTGTATTGATCATAATTTTCGATTCTTGTATAATCACATCGCTCATACAAAGCGATTGCTTCGGGTTGTTTCAATCCAGTTTCCAAAATACATCGTTCATAATCCAATTCGATTGTCCAATTTTCTAACTCATTCAGAACTTTTGCCGCAATTCTATTTCCTCTAAAATCAGGGTTTACATACATTCTTTTCACTTCCATTGTTGTGTCAGAATAATGTTTTATTGCGCCGCAACCAACAGGATTTTCGTTCAAATAGGCGATAACAACGTGATTTATCTTGTCAACTTTATTGTATTGAGAAAAGAAAGAATGAAATTCTCCATCTCTTATCGCTAAATCTTTATCTAATTCTGTTACCAATTCTTCAAAATCTTTGTTAGAAGAATTTGTTCGAATGATTTTTATTGAATTCATATTATTTCTTTTGCTCAAATTTAATAAAACTTACGTTTTTTGTAGCGCTAAATTCTATTCTGTTCCGTTGTTTTTTGTGCTTGTTTCGCTTCTTTTACTTTTTGATTTCCGAAATTGTATTTCAAATTCAAAATAAAATATTGCGTATCGCGATAATCTTTGAAATATTGATTTTGATTTGCGTATTTCGTAGAAATAGTATTGCGATCAGTTTTAAAAATATCATTGAAAACCAAACCAATTTCGAAACGTTTATCCCATATTTTTTTATTTAAAATCAAATAGGTATTTTGAGATGAACTAATATCAAACGAACCTTGAATTGCCTTCGAATTATATTGATATCCTGCCGAAATATTAAATGTTTTTGCTTTGTCTAAATCCAATTGTGTACTCAATGAAAGGTGATAAAAAAAGACATCATTCTTGTATTGCAGGTTGTCTGGGCCAAAATAATAGTTTTGATTATATTCTCCCATCGTGAATAAATTGAGTTTCCACCACGATTTTAGATTGAAATTTTTCGAAAGATTTGCTCCAAAAGCTTCTCCATTTTTGATGTTAGTAAAATGATAAACAGTTTCAAAAGTTTCAGGATTTTGAATAGAAATTTCCATTGCCGGATCTTTTTCGTATCGATAATAGGCTTCGAAATTCCAATCTTTTAAGGTATATGATAAACTCAAATTGTGGATAATCGTAGAAATCGCATTGGCATCGCCTTGAAAATAAGAAAACAGATTGTAATATGATTTCGAAGGATTCAAGAAATTATAATTAGGTCGATCAATTCTTTTTCCATAATTCAAACCAATTTGTCCAGCATTTTCAAAATTATACATAACGTATAAAGTTGGAAAAAGATCGGTGTTTGTTCGTTTATTTTGGCTAATTGGATTATCAGAAATCGTATTTATAAGAGCTGTTTCAGATCTCAAACCAGCTTTTGCTTCCCATTTTTTCCATTTATAATTTCCAGAAATATATAAGGCGAAAATCTGTTCTTTGTAATTAAAAATATTACTTTTTTCGGGTTGATATTCGATTTGATTTTGGATTGATTCAAAGAAATCCAAATCATTATCATTCTTCACGAAACTATATTTTGCTCCCGCTTCCAAGCCGAAATTTTCATTAGTGAAACTATAATCAATTTGAGTAGAAAATAGATTTAATTTCTGAAGCGCCGCATTCAAAAAGCGATTTTCGTCATAAGGCTTATCTTTGAAATTCAATTCTGTCAAAACATCTTGACTTTCTTTGTAGTATCGATGACTAAAATTGTTGCTCCACGTCAAATTATTTTTCCCAAATTTTTTATCATAAACCAAATACGTATTAAAATTATTTGAAGATTCGCGTCGATGATTTTGTGTTTTGTAAAATGATTCAAGTTGATTATTTGTTGTATTGTAAATATTTGTCGGAACGTTATAATTCCCAATTGACGCAGGATTTCTAGAGCCATTTATTCCAAACTGAAAATTCTGTAAACTATCAATTGAATATTGAGAAGCAAAGTTGTAAATATGTTGTTGTTTCGCGACTGTTCGACGAATCATGTCACTTTCCCAACGCGTTTGATCTTTTTCATATGTTGTTACATCAAAATTCTTGCGAACATATTTTCCATTCACTAAATAATAGCTTCCTGTTAATTGCCATTTTTCTGTGTTGTAAGATTGCGAAGTTCCTATCATTCCTTTGCTATAAATAGATTGATGATAGCGTGTTGAAATTTGTCCTTTGTAACCAGAAAGTACATTTTTTTTCATTTTAATATTAATAATCGCACTTCCAGAAGCTTCATATTTTGCAGGCGGATTAGTAATGACTTCAACTGATGAAACTGTGGCACCATCTGTGTTTTCCAACAATTGCTTCAAATCATCTTGCGACATTAATGTTTTTTTATCATTAATTGTGACTAAAATTTGCGTATTTCCTCTCACACTTAACTGTTCATTTTTTAGAAGAACGTTTGGCGTGTTTTTCACGATATCCCAAGCACTTAAATTTTGTAAAGGCGTATTTTCAACATTAAATTCTATTCGATCAATTTTTCGTTTCAACAAAGGTTTTTGACTAGAAACAACAACATCTTTTAAGTTAATTGTTTCATCTTTTTGAAGTGTGATAATCAAATAGTTTTCTGAATTAGCTTGATATGTTTTTTCAAATTCTTGATAGCCAAATTTTTTAATATAAATTATAAATGATTGTGCTTGATGAAGTTCGAAATTAAATTCGCCATTTTCATTCGATTCAATTATAATCGGATCCTGCGAAGGAATTTCAACTTCAACAGAACTATTTTTGATCGGTTGATTTTGTTCATCGATAATTTTTCCAGAAATAATTTGTGCGAAAATTAAATTTGGTAGTAATAGAAAAAGAGTCATTAATATTTTCATTGTTAATATTTTTGACAAATCTCTTTCAAGTTTCGATTTTACTTGGTTAATGAACGGTTAACGATGAGTTAATGTGTTATTTATGAAGAAAAACAATGTATTTTTGAATTTATGAAAAGCTTATGAAATTATCTAAAAAACATTACACATTTATCTTCTCTTTTGCATTGATTGTTCTAGTTTCATTGCAAGTTTATTATATCTATAATTCTTATCGATTGATTGAAAAAGATATGAATAAAGAGGCTCAAGAAATTGCTTTGAAAGTAATGAATTTTATGTCAAAATATGAAACAGATTCTAATGATGATAAGATTATAGATTACTTCAAAAAATTGAATCATGATGAAAAAAAACAGTTTGATGAACTACAGATAATTCGAACTAAAGTAGATTATAATTATAAGATTTACACTCCAATTGTAGATTCTTTATTAGAAGTTTATTCTAAAGAAAGTGGTTTTGAAATAGCACTTCGCACGGATGTTTATTCAGTTTATGATGAATTGAATCATAAAGAATTATTGCCAAAGAAAAAGTATGTGATTTACGAAACGACAAATAAAATTGTGACGCCAACTAGCATCAATCAGAGTGTTTGGTCATCGGATGATATTACGAATCAAAAAGATTCTGATTTAGGAATTGACAAGAATGAACGCCACAAATACAAAATTAAAGGTAAAACGGATTATGAATTATTGAATCTGAGATTTTTAATTTTAAAGAAAATTATTCCTTTAATCATTGTGAGTTTGTTGATTGTTGGATTAATTGTCTTTTTGTATTGGAAAAGCCTTGAAAATTTATCGAGACAAGAAGAAAAAATCAATCAATTACATTTGACAATAGATTCTATTGCGCATGAATTGAATACGCCAATTACGACGATGAAATTTGCTCTGCATCAAGTTCAACATCCAGAAACGAAACAAATGATGAACCGACAAATTAATCGTTTGGAGCAAACTGTCGATTCTATTTTTGTGAAAAATGACGAAAATTCTGAGTTGTTAGATGAGGTTATTTTAAGTGAAATTATCCAAAATATTAAGCTTCAATATCCAGAAATTAAATTTATTCATCAAAGTATTTTCGAAAAAAATAATGTACTAAGAACAAAAGATTTTCAACAAATAGCTCAGAATTTGATTGAAAATTCAGTGAAATATGGCGCTTCCGAAATTGTATTAAACTTTAAATTTCAAAAAGAAATCACATTGAGTTTTTCGGATAATGGAATTGGAATTCCAACGAATGATTTGTCATTTATTTTTGATAAATATTATCGTGTAAACCGTTCTGTTAACCATAATGTAAGCGGTTTGGGCGTTGGTTTATATTTAGTAAAAAATTGTGTTGAACGATATTTAGGAAGAATCAATGTTGAGAATAATAAAGAAAAAGGTGTTCAATTTTTAATCGTTTTGCAGAATGAAAACTAAATTAATTTTAGTAGAAGATGATCAAGATTTGGGAACAGTTCTCAAACAATATCTCGAATTTTCTGATTTTGAAGTGACTTGGTTTGATCATCCGCAAAAATTATTGAAGGAAATAGAATCATTAAAATCAGCTCAATTAATCATTTTTGATGTCATGTTACCCGAAATTGATGGTTTTTCTTTAGCAAAAAAATTAGCCGAAACCATTACAATTCCCTATTTATTTTTGACAGCTAAGGCGCAAAGTTTTGACCGTGTTTTAGGGTTGAAATTAGGTGCAGATGATTATATCACAAAACCTTGCGATCCTGAAGAATTGGTTTTGAGAATAAAAAATATTTTGAAAAGAAATCAACCTGTTTTAGAAGAATTGATCAAAATTGGAACTTATGTTTTTCATCCAAATCAATTGCAATTATCTTATCAAGAAGAAAAATTTCAGTTAACAGAAAAAGAAGCAGAATTGTTGAGTTTCTTGATTCAGAATAATCAAAAATTAGTGAGCCGAAAAGAGATTTTAGAAAAAATTTGGGGCGAAAACGATTATTTTATGGGTAGAAGTTTGGATGTTTTTATGACACGTTTGCGCAAATATTTTCAGAATGATGAAACGATAAAATTTGAATCTGTTCGTGGAATTGGGTTTAAAATTAATTTTCCACTTTAAAAAAATAAAGCTGAACAGAAGTCCAGCTTTAATAACAAACAATTGAATTCTAAATTCAGTAAAGGGAACCGAATTTTATAAATGGATTTTTATATTCCTTGAGCAATCATAGCATCGGCAACTTTTACGAAACCTGCTATATTAGCGCCTTTGTAATAATTTATATTTTCTTGAAATTCACCTTTTCCATATTTTTTACATTGGTGATGAATTTTTATCATAATTTCTTTTAATCGATAATCTACTTTTTCTCTGTTCCAATTTTGACGAATAGAATTTTGAGACATTTCCAATCCAGAAGTCGCAACACCACCGGCATTTGCAGCTTTACCAGGTCCGTATAAAATTTGATGATCCAAAAAATAATGAACCGCTTCGGGAGTTGTTGGCATATTTGCACCTTCGGCAACCAATTTGCAACCATTGAGATGTAAAGTTTGCGCATCTTGCAAATCCAATTCGTTTTGCGTTGCACATGGCAAAGCTATATCACAAGGGACTTTCCAAGGGTTTTGGTCAGAGAAAAATTTAGCGTTTGGATAATAATCAACATACTTTGAAATCCTATCGTAATCATTATTCTTAATCTTGAAAATAACGTTTAATTTTTCTGTATCAAAACCATCTTCATCATAAATATATCCAGAAGAATCAGAAAGTGTAACCACTTTTGCGCCCAATTCCAGAGACTTTTCAGCAGCATATTGCGCAACATTTCCAGAACCAGAAATAGAAACTGTTTTTCCTTTTAAGGTTTCTTTTTTTTCGGCTAACATACATTCTACAAAATATAATAAACCGTAACCAGTCGCTTCAGGACGAATCAAAGAACCGCCATATTCCAAACCTTTTCCAGTTAAAACACCTGTAAATTCGTTTCGCATTCGTTTGTATTGACCGAATAAATAACCAATTTCTCGTCCTCCAACACCAATATCACCAGCGGGAACATCTACATCCGCACCAATATGACGAGATAATTCGCTCATAAAAGATTGGCAGAAGCGCATAATTTCCATATCCGATTTTCCTTTTGGATCAAAATCTGAACCACCTTTTCCGCCACCCATAGGTAAAGTTGTCAAGCTATTTTTGAAAACTTGTTCAAAAGCTAAGAATTTAAGAATAGATAAATTAACAGATGGATGAAAGCGCAAACCGCCTTTGTAAGGACCAATCGCAGAATTCATTTGTACACGATAACCTTTGTTGATTTGGATTTCGCCTTTGTCATCAACCCAAGTTACTCTAAACTGAATAATACGTTCTGGTTCGGCAATTCTTTCAAGAATTTTGAATTTCTTATATTTTGGATTTTCTTCTACAAATGGTAAAATGGTTTCGGAAACTTCTTCAACTGCTTGTAAAAATTCTTTTTCGTTTGGGTTTTTTGATTTAATTCTTTGAATGAATTTTTCTGAGTAAAATAAAGTATCCATGCTATTTGTGTTTGATTATTGATAAAATTACAATCAACAATAAAAAAAATAACACATTTTTTAAAGTAAACTTTTAATATTTGTGAAGTTGATAATTTTGACTACTCAGAATCTGTAGGTTGATAATTTTTGAAACAAAAAAAGCAGGAAAATTTCCTGCTTAATAAATTTTGTATTTTTATTCAGTTTAAGACAAGGCTTATTTTTTGAAAAATCCTCCCAATAATCCCATTGCGTCGCTTAAACCTAATTGTCCGTCACCATCTTGGTCTAATAATTTTTCGAAACCACCTAAATTTACTCCACTTTGGTTTGTTTGAGTTGTAGAACCACCAACTAAACCACCTAATAAACCAGCAATTCCATTAGAATCTAATCCAGCAGATTGTTTTTGTTTACCTAAGTAGCCCATTACAATTGGCGCAACTAATGCCAAAATTTGAGTAACCTGTCCCATATTCAATCCAGATTGTTGAGAAATTGCAGATTCTACATTTTGTTGTTTATTTCCCAAAACGTGACCTAAAATTCCCAATCCATCTTGTTGATTTCCTCCTTGACCTAAAAATCCAGAAAGATTATCCAAAATACTTCCGTCGTGTTGATTCAAAGCATTCGAAATTCCTTCAGCACCTCCGCCTTGTGCATTTTTATTTAAAGCAGACAATAAAAAAGGTACAGCTGCTGCAACCGCAGTTTGAGCTTGAGATTCGTTAATTCCTAATTGTTTTGCCGCAGAACCAACGATTTGTTGTCCCATTGCACCTTGAATTAAATTTGTAAAGTCCATAAGTTTATATTATTTACTCAAATATACTATTTTTAACAGATTAATTCAGATTAATATTAAGAGTCCTACAAAGTATTTCTATTTTTGTACAATCAATTTTGTAAATGAAACAAATAAATCTTTTTTTAGTAATCATTATTGCGGTTTTGGCTTTGTTGCCAATCGTTTTACCGAGCCGTTTCGACGAAGAAATACAATATGAATTTGACGCGCCTGTTGGTTTGGTGTACGACGAATTTTATAATCTTCGTCAATTCTCCAAATGGCAACAATTTACAGCTTCGGATTCTTTGACAATCAAGAAATTTTCGAATACAAAAGAGGAAGACGATAATTATATGATTTGGGATTCTGAAAATGCTTCGATTGCTTCTGGAAAAGTTACGATTGAAAATTCTTCGATTAATCGTTTCGTTAATTATACGATAAAATATGATGGTTGGGAAAAATTAGATAGTTTGAATGTCAAATTTGAACAACAAGAAAATGGGAAAACAACTGCAAAATTGAATTATTTAAGTCAAGAAATTCCTTATTTCTACCGCTATTTTGCTTTTTTCAAAAATCCTGAATCTAAATTTGAAAAATCGTTGGACAACTTAAATCAACAAGTGAAAGTTAGATTGGATAAGGATCAAAAAGAAGGTCGATTGAATTATGGCGAATATCGTATTGTAGAATTGGGTCGAACAAATTTATTAGCGATTCGTAAACAATCAAGTTTTGCAGAAAAAGATGTGATGGATAAAGTAGATGGAGCTTTTGAGGTGATTTATAAATCATTAATAAACAAAGAAGAAGGCGGTTTTGATTTCGATTTAGGTTTCCCGTATGTCTATTTTACTGATTTTGATAAAGAAAAAGATAAAGTGACATTTTTTGCTGGAATACAATTAATAGAAGATTTGCCTTTGCAAAAAGACATGAAAAAAGTGGTTGTTCCTGGCGGAGATTATTTGTTGACATTACATTTAGGACCTCGTTCTAAACGTACGCAAACAATCGAAAAAATGAAGAATTATGCCAAATCTAAAAAGCTACAATTGGATACAAAACAATTAGAAATTATGCTAAATGATCCGAAGGAAACAGATAGTTTAAAATTAATTTCTCGAATTTATATTCCAATTAAAAAACAATAAATACTTAAGAATTAACAATTTTTAAAGTACACTTAGCCACAGAAATGTGGCTTTTTTTGTATTTTTGCAACTTCTTACAAACAAACATGGACAAAGATTTTATTGAAGTTTACGGTGCACGTGAACATAATCTAAAAAATATTGATGTAAAGATTCCTCGAAACGAACTTGTGGTAATCACGGGTTTAAGTGGAAGTGGAAAATCTTCGTTGGCTTTTGATACGATTTATGCAGAAGGACAACGTCGTTATATCGAAACTTTTTCGGCTTATGCGCGTCAATTTTTGGGAGGTTTGGAACGTCCAGATGTTGATAAAATTGATGGTTTGTCGCCAGTTATTGCGATTGAGCAGAAAACGACCAATAAAAATCCGCGTTCTACTGTTGGTACAATTACAGAAATTTATGACTTTCTTCGTTTGTTGTATGCGCGTGCTTCTACGGCTTTTTCTGTCGAAACAAACGAACAAATGGTTGCTTACACAGAAGAGCAAATCATTGAATTGATTCGTGCTCAATACAGCGGAAAGAAAATTGCAATTTTAGCGCCAATTGTACGTTCAAGAAAAGGTCATTATCGAGAGGTTTTTGTGACATATTCTAAAAAAGGTTTTCTTGAAATGCGCATTGATGGAGAGTTGAAAGATATTGCACCAGGAATGATGTTAGATCGCTACAAAACGCATGATATCGAATTGATGGTGGATAAAATGTTGCTGAATGATAAGGTGAACGATCAACGTTTGCGTTCAAGTATCGATCATGCAATGCAGCAAGGAAACGGAATTACGATGATTTTGGATTATGAAACCAATGAAACCAAATTCTTTTCTCGTTCGTTAATGTGTCCGTCGACAGGAATGTCATATGCGTTGCCAGAACCGAATACATTTTCGTTCAATTCACCAAAAGGAGCTTGTCAAACTTGTACAGGTCTAGGTGAGTTGAAAGTGGTTAATCACGAAAAATTATTTCAAGATCGCGAAAAATCATTGTTTGATAATTTGGATGAATTATTTGAAGCGTTAAAATCATCTTCTCGAATAGAAAAACAATTGGAAGCGATTTTTGTCAAACATAATATAGACCAGAAAGTAGCATTCAAAAAACTTCCTCAAGCATTAATTGATTATGTAATGAATGGTTTGAAAGAAACTTTGAATGTCGATCTTAAATTTGCATCAGTCAAAAAAACATATAAAATCGATTTTGAAGGATTGAATGAATTTCTTTCTGAAATAATGGAAGATAAAAATAATCCGTCTTCAAGTTCGATTAGCAAAAAGTTTGGAAAGAAAGTTATTTGTCCAACTTGCGAAGGAAAACGCCTTAAAAAAGAATCGCTTTTCTTCCGAATTGACAATAAAAACATTGGTGAAGTTGCAGAAATGGATCTTCAATCATTACAAAAATGGATTGAAAATGCGCCAGTTTCGATGACGTCGAATCAACAACAAATTGCGCACGAGATTCTGAAAGAAATTTATACACGTTTATCTTTTTTATTAGATGTCGGATTAGATTATTTGAGTCTTAATCGTTCTTCTAGAACCCTTTCTGGAGGCGAGGCGCAACGAATTCGTTTGGCTACTCAAATTGGTTCTCAACTGGTGAATGTATTGTATATTTTAGATGAGCCAAGTATTGGTTTGCATCAACGCGATAATGTTAGATTGATAGATTCGTTGAAGAAATTGCGCGATATCGGAAATTCGGTTTTGGTTGTAGAACACGACAAAGACATGATCTTGGAATCGGATTATGTAGTTGATGTTGGACCAAAAGCAGGAAAAAATGGCGGTCAAATCGTTTGGGAAGGTGAGCCGGAACAAATGTTGAAATCAAATACATTAACATCAAAATATTTAAACAATCAGTTGCAAATCGAAGTTCCAAAAGAACGAAGAAAAGGTAATGGATTAGAATTGAGACTTTTTGAAGCATCAGGGAATAATCTAAAAAATGTAAATCTTACCATTCCTTTGGGTGAATTAGTTGTGGTTTCGGGTGTTTCAGGTTCTGGAAAATCAACGTTGATTAATGAAACATTGTACAGAATTCTGAATCAACATTTTTTTAGAGCAGAAAAAGATCCGATGCCTTACAAAAAAATCGAAGGTTTAGAGCATTTGGATAAAGTAATCGAAGTGGATCAGTCGCCAATTGGTCGTACGCCTCGTTCTAATCCCGCGACTTATACGGGAATTTTCTCTGATATTCGTACGTTGTTTACAAATTTACCTGAAGCCAAAATTAGAGGTTACAAGCCTGGACGTTTTTCATTTAATGTAAAAGGTGGGCGTTGTGAAACTTGTCAAGGAGCAGGTTTGCGTGTGATTGAAATGAATTTTTTACCTGATATTCATGTCGAATGTGAAACATGTAATGGTAAACGTTTTAACCGTGAAACGTTGGAGGTTCGTTACAAAGGAAAATCGATTTCGGATGTGTTAGAAATGACGGTAAATGAAGCGGTAGAATTCTTTGAAGCGATTCCGAAAATATATCGTTATGTCAAAATGTTGCAAGATGTAGGTTTGGGTTACATCACGCTTGGTCAGCAGTCGACAACATTGAGTGGAGGAGAGGCGCAACGTGTGAAATTAGCAACAGAATTGGCTAAAAAACAAACAGGAAAAACAATTTATATTTTAGATGAACCGACAACAGGTTTGCATTTTGAAGATGTAAATGTATTGATGAAAGTAATCAATAAAATTGTAGAATTTGGAAATACAGTCATTATTATCGAACATAATTTAGATGTGATAAAATTAGCCGATTATGTGATTGATATTGGTCCAGACGGAGGAAGCAAAGGTGGTAAAATTGTGGCAGAAGGAACGCCAGAAGAAATTATAAAGAATCCGAAAAGTGTGACAGGAAAATTCTTGAAAGACGAATTGAAATAAATATAAAAAAATCCATCTAAAAATTTTTAGATGGATTTTTTTATGACTTATAATCCGATAGAAACGCCCATAAAAGGTTGTAATCCTGAAGAAAATATACTTTCGTTTTCTTTATATAAAACATTGTACATCACACCAGCTTGAAATCTTACTGGCCCGCTCGATTGATATCCAGCTCCCAACCATAACGCAGATTCGTCCATGTCAGTTTCATAAATACTGTTGTAATATGGCGTGCGATCGTTGTACTTTTGTTTTCCTGTGTAGTACATATAATTGGCTCTCAAGAAAATGTTCTCGATTGGAAAAAAGTTAATGTAAGGACCAACATTAAACAAATTTTGCTTTACATAGTCATCTTTCGCATACTGATAACCTGCCGTCGCACCCAATTCTAAATTGTTTGCAACCATGTATCCAACACTTGGAGAAATATTAAACCCAAAATAGCTATTATTCCCAAAAGATAGTCCCAAACCACCTCCAAAACGCCAATTATTATTAAGCGTTTGATTTTGATTAATTTGAGAAAAAGCAGTATTGCTTAGGGTTAAAGAAATGATAAATAAAAGAAACTTTTTCATAGAAATTTAATTAATTTTTAACTTTTAAAAATGGCTCTAATTGAAAAAACCACTATAAATTTGTCTCATCAAAAATAGTAATTCTGTTTTTAAGTAAACATTATTATTTATTTTAAGTTAATTCGAGTCGTTCATAGTTTTTAATTATAAAAGAATAGAAATAAGATTTGATAAATCTATAATTCATTCGTTTTCTGGTTCTATATTTGCATTAGTAAAGTTAATCAAATAGACAATATAAAATTTAATCATATGAAATTATTATCGCCAGAAAAAAAACAAAAAATCGCTGATATTTTAATTAAATTATTAGCTGATGAACATATTTTATACTTAAAAACAAGAAATGCACATTGGAATGTAGAAGGTCCTGATTTTCAGACAATACATGTGTATTTTGAATCGTTATATAACGAGTTACAAATTGTTATAGATGATGTTGCAGAAAAAATTCGTCAGAAAGATGTTTATGCACCAGCAACTATGGCAGAGTATTTGCAGTTAGCTCACTTATCAGAAACAAGAAAAACTGAAAACAAAGATAGTTTAAGTTTTATTGCTGATTTACTACACGATCACGAAGTTATTATTGACTTTTTGGCGCAGGCTGTAGTAGAAATTGATGAGTTTCATGATATCTCAACTTCGGATTTCTTAGTTGGTTTATTAGAACAACATCAAAAAACTGCTTGGATGCTTAGATCGCATCTAAAATAAAGTTGAACATTATTTTACTTCATAAGTTTTTAGTGTTAATTCATATTAGTGTTAATTAGGTTGAGCCTTGGATTTATCCAAGGCTTCAGCTTTTTATAACGGTTTGTAATTAACCTTCTACTTCTTTTACTTCGGCATCAGCAGCATTTGTTTTGACAGAAGCAATTCCATTTTTAGCACCAGATTCGGTTTCGTACGATTGGCTTGTTCCAATTACTTGCCCGTTTGTTGCCTTTAAATTGAAATGCCATTTACCCGAAGAACCTTCTTTTAATTCGTATTTAGAATCATCTTGCGAATTTTTGCGAACAGATTCAATTCCGTTTTCGCAACTTGCTTTTTGTTTGTAACCTTCGCTCGCCAAAATATTTTGTCCATTTTTAGCTTTCAAACGAAAACGATATTCTCCTGCTTTGTCTTGATAAATTTCGAACATAATTTAATTTTTTATAAATATTTTATCTTGTTGATTGATATAAATTTATAAAAATTATTTGATAATTATCAATCTATAAAATATTTACAAAAAAAATCCTGAAAAATTATTTTCAGGATTTCTATTCTTTTATTGAATTCTTTTTAAATCGTCAATATTATGTTTGTGCATATAAAGAGGAATGTGTTCTACAACAACATCGTTTTTCTCTAGACCAAAAGATTTCGGAATGTTGAATTCTATTTTCTTTAATAAATAATAAACTTTTAGCGTGAAAAATTCTTTCATACTTAATTTGGTCTCAATTGAAGGGAATTTTTCAATCAAAACAAATTTCATATCAGGATCTTGATTGTATTTTTTCAAACATGTACTCAGGTATTTTAACTCTAATTCTCCATTTGCATACATATCGTTGATTACTTTTTTGATATATTGTTCTGTTTTTGGTTGAACTCTAAATCCTACATTAAATGTAATTCGATATATTTTTTGATCGACAATTGGCAATATTTTATAGCTCAACGTGTACGGCTCACTATCTCGGTTAATGTTTACAAACCAATAGACATCTGCACGTTTTGGTCGTTTTGATAAAATAGATTGAATACTGTATTTCTCGATATTTTTCGGATTGGTAGATTTCGTTAAGTAAAACAAGAAAGTCGAATATTTATTGATTGTTTTATCTTCACTTAATTCAGTTAACACATTCGCGTAACGTTTAATTTTAACGAATTCTAAGTTTCTAGAATTAAGGATTTTTCCGTAAAAACTACAATACATTATTATGAAGAACAGCCATCCCATTAATAAAGCTAAATATCCACCATCAACAAATTTGACAACATTTGCTACGAAAAATGAAGATTCTATTGCTACGAAAATCGACAAAATTGCCACAATAAATACTTTGTTGAACTTTGTATAATAATTAAGATAATAGGATAACAAGAAGGTCGTCATCAACATGGTAACTGTAATAGCAAGTCCGTAGGCGGCTTCCATATGGGACGAATCTCGGAAATATAAAACAATAAAGACACAGCCAGCCCATAACATAAAATTGATTGTAGGAATGTAAACTTGGCTTTTGTGCTCGTTTGGTTGAATAATTAATGTTCTTGGCCAGAAACCTAAGTTGATCGCTTCGTTGATTAAGGTAAAAGATCCTGTAATCAAAGCTTGAGACGCAATAATAGCTGCACCTGTGGCAATACAAATTCCAGGAATCAAGAACCAATCAGGCATCATTTCGTAGAAAGGATTTCTACCATCTAACATAGGATTATCTTGGTGCATTAACCAAGCTGCTTGCCCCAAATAGTTTGTTACTAAACAGATTTTAACGTACAGCCAACTAATTCTAATGTTTTTTCGACCGCAATGTCCTAAATCGGAGTATAATGCCTCAGCACCTGTTGTACATAAGAATACAGCGCCAAGAATCCAAAATCCGTGAGGATAATTCATCAATAAGTTATACGCATAATAAGGATTTAATGCTTTGATAATACTTGGATGATGTACAATATGTAAAACTCCTAAGCCTAGAAGCATTGTAAACCAAAGAACCATAAAGGGTCCAAATATTTTTCCTACTTTATTTGTTCCAAATCGTTGGAAGAAAAATAACATCGAAAGGATGAAGATTACAATAGGTATAGTAGGTAGATTTTCGAGTCCGTTTAGCATTCGTAGTCCTTCAACAGCGGAAGAGACGGAAACGGGGGGAGTGATAATTCCATCGGCGAGCAAAGCAGAAGCTCCAATGATAGTTGGAATAATTAGGTTTTTACCTTTTTTCTTGATTAATGAATACAAAGAAAAAATTCCTCCTTCGCCATCATTATCCGCTTTTAGTGTCAACCATACATATTTGATAGAAGTCTGAAAACACAAAGTCCAAAAAACACATGATACGCCTCCGTAGACAATGCTTTCTTCAATCACGCGAGTCTCGCCAATTATCGCTTTCATTACATATAAAGGACTTGTTCCAATATCACCGTAAATGATTCCAAATGCGATTAATAGCGTTGCCGCTGTTACTTTGTTCATCGTATGGTTTGATTCCATAAGCAGTGTTTTAAAATTTCTACGAATGTATGTCGTTGAAAAGAGATTAAACAATCTTATTTATTTAT